>CAJYRH010000452.1 GCA_913776795.1 uncultured Pseudorhodoferax sp.
CAGCGCGGCCGCCACCGCGAAGTGCTGGGCCTGCGCGATCTCCACCGAGGCACGGGTCAGCGCCTCCTCGCTGAGCTGCTCGGCCCAGGCGGCGTCCAGCGCGGTCGCGGCGCGCAGCACCGTGGCCAACCACAACCCGCGCCAATGGAAGGCGGCCGCTGCCGGTGCCTGGCACCTGAAGGGCGAGCCGCCGCCGACGACCGGCGCGTTCTGACGCCGCGGTGGGTGCGGCGCATCGCACCCCAAACACGCAAAGCGCATGTGCTCATGCGCTTTTCTTCGTTCGCGGCGACCTGCGCCATTCTTAGAGTGGGCGGTTCCCATGCGCCAGCCCCGGCGCGCAGTCCCAGGAGAACCATGCCCCACCACCCCACCCGGCGCGCGAGCCTCGCGCTGCTCGCTGCCGCCATGCTGCCGCACGCCCGCGCCACTGCCGCGGCCTGGAAGCCGGCCAAGCCCGAATTCATCGTGCCCAGCGGCGCCGGCGCCGCGCTCGACGCCGCGGCGCGCAAGCTGACCGACCTGCTGGCCCGCGAAGGCTTGACCGAGAGCTTCGTGGTCAGCAACCGTTCGGGCGCCCATTCGATCCAGGCCCTGGAGATCCTGCAGCGCCAGAGCGGCAACGCCAGCCTGTTGATGACGCTCTCCAGCGGCTACGTGACCAGCGCGGCCCAGGGCGCGCTGCCGGCCCGGCTGCAGGAGATCACGCCGCTGGTGACGCTGCTGCGCGAGTTCACCACCGTGGTGGTGCGGGCCGACTCGCCGGTACGCGACGCGGCCGGGCTCATCGCCACGCTGCGGCGCGATCCGGGCGCGCTGTCCATCGGCATCGCCACCACGCTGGGCAACCACATCCATCTGGGCATCGCACAGCCGCTGCAGCAGGCCGGCGTCGCCGTGCGCGGCCTGCGCGTGGTTCCGTACAAGTCGTCGGCGGAGTCCACGGCAGCGCTGGTCGGCGGGCACCTGGACGTGGTCTCGGCCACCACGCCCAACCTGCTGCCCTATCTGCAGAACCAGCGCGTGCGCGTGATCGCCATCGCGGCGGACGAGCGCCTGGGCGGCGCCTTCGCCGACGCCCCGACCTGGAAGGAACAGGGCGTGGACTACGTGAGCCAGTCGTTCCAGGGCGTGGCCACCACCGCGCGCGTCACGCCGCAGCAGCAGGCCTTCTGGGTCGAGGCCTTCGGCCAGGTGGCCCGGCTGGCGGAGTGGCAGGCGTTCGTCGCGCTGAACCAGTGGAAGCCGCTCTTCATGGGCCCGCATGAGACGCAGGCTTCGCTGCAGCAGCAGATCGCGCAGACGCGCGCACTGCTGGCCACGCTGGGCCTGGAGGGCACGGACGCCGCAGGCCAGGCCCAGGCCGGCACAGCGCCGCGCACCTGAACCCCAACCAAAGGAGACGCCATGAACATGCCATTGCCCGCCGCCGTGCAGCAGACGCTGGAACACGCCCTCAACGACACCCGCCACATCGCCGTGCTGCCGCAGTCCGCCCACACCGGCGCGCTCATCACGGGCGTGGACCTGCGCGAGCCGCTGCAGCCGGCCGAGGTCGCCACCATCCGAGCGGCGCTGCTGCGCTGGAAGGTGGTGTTCTTCCGTGACCAGCCGCTGGACCACGCGCAGCAGATCGCCTTTGCACGCCAGTTCGGCGAGCCCACGCTGGGCCACCCGGTGTTCGGACACGTGGAGGGACACCCCGAGCTGTACTCCATCGCCAAGCACCGCACAGCCAACAGCCACCAGGGCCAGGCGGAGCAGCGGCCCTGGACCGGCTGGCATGCGGATGTCACGGCTGCGCACAACCCGCCGTACGCGTCGATCCTGCGCGGCGTGACCATCCCGCCCTATGGCGGGGACACGCAGTGGACCAACCTTGCCGCTGCGTATGCCGCGCTTTCCGCCCCGCTCCAGGGCTTCCTGGAGACGCTGCGCGGCGAGCACCGCTTCAGCCCACCGGCCGGAGCCCAGGCTTCGCAGGCCTACCAGGAGGCTGTGCGCAGCAAGGAGCTGGTGAGCGAACACCCGCTGGTGACGGTGCATCCCGAGACCGGCGAGAAGGTGCTCTACATCAGCCCCGGATTTCTCAAGCGCATCGTGGGCCTGCACGCGCGCGAGAGCCGCGTGCTGCTCGAATTCCTCTGGGAACATGCCGTGCGCAGCGAGTTCACGGCGCGCTTCAAGTGGGAGCCTGGCTCGCTGGCCTTCTGGGACAACCGCGCCACCGCGCACGTGGCGCCGAACGACATCTTCGCGCTGGACTTCGACCGCCAGCTCTACCGCACCACGCTCGTCGGCCAGGTGCCGGTCGGGGCCGATGGCCGCCCCTCCACCGCCATTGCCGGCGACCCGGTGCTGGCGGCGCACTGCGCTGCGTACTGAGTTCCTGCTGGCCTGGACTCCTTACCGCGCGCAGGAGTCCGGTCCCGCACAAGGGCAGGCACCCTGAGGTCTGGCAGGGCCCGTCCTGCAGGTGCGCTGGCGCAGCCTGCTCCGCCGCATCGGGAACGGTGCAGTGCGAAGCGCGTTCGTGTGCTGCGGGCCACGTGCCGCATCGCAGGCTGTCCATCCCGTGTGGACATTGGCTTG
>CAJYRH010000453.1 GCA_913776795.1 uncultured Pseudorhodoferax sp.
ATCGTGCCGAACTCCGAGTTCATCACCAAGACCGTTCGCAACATGACGCTCAGCAACGCCGAGGGCCGCGTGCTGATCCGCCTGCCGATGCCGCTGGCGACCGACGCGCCCAAGGTGCGCGAGATCATGCTGGCCGCCTGCGCCGCCCATCCCAAGGTGCTGCCCACGCCGGCGCCCTCGCTGTCGCTGGAGGGCGTGGAGAACGGCATGCTGGTGTTCCAGTCCATCTGCTACGTGGACGGGCCGCGCAACGCCGGTGGCGTGCGCAGCGATCTGCTGTTCGCGATGCTGGAAGCGTTCCGTGACGCCGGGCTGGCCATGGCCGCGCCGGCCACCGTGGTGGTGGCGCCTTTGCCCGCGTCCCCGGCCTGAAGTCCGCAGAAACCCTGGGGACGTCTGTCGTTCGGTGCAGTGGGCCCGCACAATGCGCCCGCCCAGCCGCGCTGCATGGGGCACCGCGGCCTGTCCTCCAGAACCTAGGACCTACCCAGTGACGACCACCATCCAGGCTCCCCTGTCCCGCCGGCTCGCCGTGCTCTCGCTGGCCAGCCTCGCTGCCACCACCGCCCTGGCCCAGAACAGCGGCTACGAGCCGCAGCGCGGCCAGGCCGGCAAGGACGTGATCTGGATCCCCACGCCGGACGAGACCGTCACGCGCATGCTGCAGATGGTGGAGGTCAAGCCGAACGACCGCGTGTTCGACCTGGGTTCGGGCGACGGCAAGATCGCCATCGCCGCCGCGCGCGAGTTCGGCGCGCGCGCCACAGGCCTCGAATACAACCCCGACATGGTGGGGCTGTCCAACCGGCGCGCGCAGGAGGCCGGCGTGGCCGACAAGGTGCAGTTCCGCCAGGCCGACATCTTCGAGGCCGACTTCTCCAGCGCCACCGTGGTCACCATGTACCTGCTGCCCGCGCTGAACCTGCGGCTGCGCCCGCTGCTGTTCAAGATGCCGCCGGGCACGCGCGTGGTGTCGCATTCGTTCACGATGGGCGACTGGACGCCCGACGAGACCGCCCGCGCCGGCTATGGGGATGTCTACATGTGGCACGTCCCGGCCAACGCCTCGGGCAGCTGGAAGCTGACCGGCGCCGGCCTGCCGGACACCTCGCTGTCGCTGGCGCAGCGCTACCAGATGGTCAGCGGGGACGCGGTGTTCGGCGAGCTGCGCGCCAGCCTGGTGCGCCCGCGCATCGTGGGCCCGCAGATCAGCTTCGGTCTGCGCGACCCCAAGGGCCAGCTCTGGCAGTTCGAGGGCCGGGTCGACGGCGCGCGCATCACTGGCACGGCCACGCGGCCAGGCCAGGCCGGGGTGCCGTTCGAGGCGCGCCGCAACGGCGATGCCTCGCCCATCGCGGCCACCACGGCCGCCACCGAGCAGCAGGCCAGCCAGGTCGCCGCGGGCCTGACCCGATGACACCGTCCACCTCGCCAGCGGCCGCCGCGCCGCTGACGATGCGCCACGCCATCGCCATCACAGTCGGGGTGGTCATCGGCGCGGGCATCTTCAAGGCCCCGTCGCTCGTGGCCGGCAGCGTGCCCTCCGCGGGCTGGATGTTCGCGCTGTGGGTGGCGGGCGGGCTCGTCGCGCTGATCGGCGCGCTGTGCTATGCCGAGCTGGCCACCACCTACCCGAGCGCGGGTGGCGAGTACCACTTCCTGTCGCGCGCCTTCGGCCGCGGCACGGCGTTGCTGTACGCCTGGGCGCGTTTCGCGGTCATCACCACCGGATCGATCGCGCTGCTGGGCTTCGTGTTCGGCGACTACATGACGCAGCTGCTGCCGCTCGGCCCGTACAGCAGCGCGCTGTGGGCGGCCATCGCCACCGTGGTGCTGACGGCCATCAACCTGCGCGGCATCCGCAGCGGTGCGGAGACGCAGTCCTGGCTCACGGCGGTGGAGGTCGGCGGGCTGGTGCTGATCGTCGGGGCCGCGCTGTGGTTCGCCATGGGCGCAGGCAGCGCACCGCCGCCGCCGGCCGAGGCGCCCGGCCCCGTCTCGCTGGCCGGCGTGGGCTTCGGCATGGTGTTCGTGCTGCTCACCTTCGGGGGCTGGAACGACGCGGCCTACATCAGCGCCGACCTGAAGGACCGGCGCGCGATCGCGCGTGCGCTCTTGATCTCGGTGGTGTTCCTGACGGCGCTGTACCTGCTCGTGAACTGGGCCTACTGGTCCGTGCTGGGCCTGGCGGGCATGGCGAAGTCGCAGGCCGTTGCCACCGACGTGCTCACCGCCGCATTCGGCCCGGGCGCCGGCAAGCTGATCGCGGCCATGGTCGCGGCGGCCGCGCTCACCTCGATCAACGCCACCATGATCGTGGGCGCGCGCACCGCCAGCGCGCTGGGCCAGGACTGGCCCGCGCTCAAGGTGCTGGCGGCCTGGGACGAGGTCCGCCGCGTGCCGCGCAACGCGCTGCCCATCCAGTGCGTGCTGGCGCTGGTGCTGATCGCGCTGGGCGTGGCCTTCAAGGGGGGCTTTCAGGCCATGGTGGAGTACACGGCGCCGGTGTTCTGGCTGTTCTTCCTGCTGGTCGGCATCGCGCTGTTCCGGCTGCGCGCCACCGACGGCGCGCGCGAGCGGCCTTTCCGCGTCCCGCTGTACCCGGTGCTGCCTGCGCTGTTCTGCGCCAGCAGCGCCTACATGCTGTGGTCCAGCCTGGGCTATGTGTACTCGCAGCAGCTCGGCGGCTTCAACGCGGCCTGGGTGGGTGTGGTCGTGCTGGCCAGCGGGCTCGGGGTGCTGGCGCTGATGCGCGCCGCCAGGGGCTGACCGGGGCGCGGCCGCGGACCGCCCCCGTAGGCGTGCCACCGCGGCCTGCGCAGCACGCAGCCCATGGCAAGGCGGGCCATGACGCCACCGGCGTCGGCGCATGCAGATCCAGCGGGGCGATGGCGGCCATCTACCGAGCCTTGCCGGCCAGCCAGGGGTCGACCGGTTCGCCGCCGTACTGCTCGACCAGGAAGTCGATGAAGGCGCGCGTGCGCCGCGGCATGTGGCTGCGGCTGGGCACGGCCGCATAGACGCGGTAGCTGGCCGCAGCCCAGTCGGGCAGCACGCGCTGCAGCGTGCCGGCCTGGAGGTCGTCGGCGACGTTCAGCGACAGCGCACCGGCGATGCCGAAATGCCCGCGCGCCGCCGCGATCAGCACGGCCGCGTTGTGCGCGGTGATGGCCGAGCGCTGCGGCTGCAGCGTGGCGGTCTCGGGCGCCCCGTCCCTGCCGTCGGAATGGAACAGCCAGACCTTGCGCTCGAAGGCCGACTCGGGCACCAGGATGGTGTGCTGCAGCAGGTCTTCGGGCTTGTGGATGGGCGCGTGCTGGCGCAGGTAATCGGGTGTGGCGCACAGCACGACCTCGGCATGCGCGAGCAGCCGGGCGACGAAGTTGCCGTCCAGCGGGTCGGGGTTGTGGACCAGGATGGTCACGTCGGCCGCGTCGTCGGGTGCCACGGCCTCGGGGCTGGACAGCAGCAGCTGGATGCCGAGCCCGGGGTGGCGCTGCGCGAAACGAGGCACCAGCCGCGCGAGGCTGGCGGTCAGGAACTCCTGCGGCGCGGCCACGCGCAACTGGCCACGCACCTTGCCAGTGGCCTCGGTCGCCTGGTTGTTGGCGTCGTCGATGTCTTCGAGGATGCTGCGCACGCGCTCCAGGTAATGCGTGCCGACATCGGTCAGCGAAAGCGCGCGCGTGGTGCGGTTGAGCAACCGCGCCTTGAGCGACTCCTCCAGCTCGGCCACGGCGCGCGTGACCACGGAATTGGCCACGTTGAGCGCACGCGCCGCGCCGGCAAAACTGCCTTCGTCCACCACCTTGACGAAGGTGCGCATGGTCTTGAGTTCGTCCATGCGCGCATTGTCCCTGCCCGGCGCGGGGCCGGCGCCTACTTGGCGAGGCCCAGCTTCTCGATGATGACCTTCTCGGTCTTCATGGTGTCCACGGCGTACTTCGCGTAGGTGGCGCTGTCCATGTAGTAGGTCTCCATGTCGAACTTGGCCAGCGACTCCTTGTAGTTGGGCATCTCCATGGCCTTCTTGAAGGCGTCATGCAACTGCTGCGCGATCTTCGGGTCGGTGCCCTTGGGCACGACCAGGCCGAACGGCGAGGCCTGCACGAGGTTGATGCCCACTTCCTTGAGCGTGGGTGCGTCCGGGTACTTGGTGGAACGCTTGTCGCCCCAGGTGGACAGCAGGCGCAGCCGGCCCTGCTCGACATACGGGCCCCAGCCCGGGGTGTCTGCGACCGACATCACGTGGTTGCCGATCACGGCCTGCAGCGACTCGGAGTTGCCCTTGTAGGGGATGTGGTTCAGCGTGATGCCGGTCTGCATGGCGATGTTCTCCATCGTCAGGTGCAGCGTGGTCAGCGCGCCGGGCGTGCCGTAGCTGAGCTTGCCGGGGTTGGCCTTGGCGTAGGCGATGTAGTCCTGCATGGTCTTGATCGGCGAATCCGCCGGCACCACCAGGCCGAAGGAATAGCCGGCCAGGCCGATCACGTACTGCAGGTCGTTCACCGGGTCCCAGTTGATCTTCTGGGTGTAGGGCAGCCGGAACACCGGCAGCGGCACCTGGGCCAGCGTGTAGCCGTCGGCCGGCACGCTCTGCATCATCTGCGCGGGCAGGATGCCGCCGGCGCCGGGCCTGTTTTCGATGATGACGGGCTGGCCGAGGATCTTGGACGCGTTCTCGGCCAGCACGCGGAACGGCACGTCGGTGGAGCCGCCCGCCGTGAAGCCGATCAGGATCTTGATGGCCTTGCTGGGGAAGCGGTCGCCCTGCGCCAGGGCCGGGCCGGCAGCCAGGCTGGTGAAGCCGGCGGCGAGCAGCAGCAGCGGCAGGGTGCGGCGCTTGATCTTGGGTGTGGTCATGGGGAGATCTCCAAATGGTCATGGCCCCGGCCGCGCCGCCACGGCATGTGGCTGCGCGGCCGGGGCCGGGGGGTGGATGTAACCGGGTCGTTCAGATGGCCGGGCAGGTGTTGGGCGTGCGCGAACGCGAGGAGAACTTGCAGCCGTAGGCCGGATTGGCCACCGTGGCGCGGTCCAGCACCTCGTCGCCTTCGGGCTTGACGCCGCTCTGCTCCCACTTCGTCATGGCGTCGAAGGCCTGCGTCTGCTCCTCGACCGTGAAATCGCAGTGGCTCACGCCGCGGATGGCACGCTGCACCAGCCATTTGTCGGTGCCGAGCGCCATGGCGCGGCGCTTGTAGATCTGCTCCATGCTGAACGGCACGTACACGTCGCCCAGCGTATGGATGGTGACCACCGGCACGCTGATGCGGGCATTGGTCTTGGGGAACCAGCGCATGCCATCGCGGCGCAGGCGGTTGGCCTCGGGATCGGCCCGCAGCCGGTAGGCGGCCTGGTTGAAGGCGTTCTCGGCAGCCGAGAGCGCCGGGTCGTTGTCGAACTGGTAGACGACGCCTGTGGTGTCGTAGCCGTCGCGGTTCAGGATGCCGTTGATGGTGCCGTCGCGGCCGAAGGTGCCCCAGACGGTGGCGTTCATGCTGCCGGCGAAGCCTTCGTTGAACATCGGCCGCTCGCCGCCGGTGAGCTGCTTGACGATCTCCTTGTACTGGTCGCCCAGCGGGGTCGTGGCGCTCGGGAAGGTGGTGAACAGCGCGTTGCGCACCTGGGGCGCGAGCGTGGCCCAGTTGGGCACGGGCCAGCTGGTGGCCGGCACGCCGACCAGCTGCTGCGCGGCGATCTGCGAGGCGCCGAAGTAGTTGTACAGCTCGGTGTCGCCCAGCACGCCGCACATGGGCACGGCCCCGTGGTAGCGCACCTTGTTGTTGGCGGTCTCAAGGGCCTCGGCATCGACGGCGGCTGCGGCGATGTGGCCACCCATCGAGGTGCCGATGATGTAGGTCTTGCTGGGCGCGGCCAGTGTGCGGCCGTTCTGCGCGCCGATCTGCTGGAAGGCCAGCGCCAGGGCGTTGGTGTCCTCGACACCGGCGCGCACGTCGTAGTAATTGGTGGAGAAGCTGGACGCCGCCCAGGCATAGCCCTGGGCGATCAGGTGCGCGCGGATCGGCGCATCGCTGACGCTGACGGTGGCCCCGGTGCCGCCGTAGCCGTGCGCGTACATGACGAGCATGCCGTTCCAGTTTTTGGGCACCTCGACCCGGTAGCCCGCGCCGCGCAGGACGCCCCACCAGCGGTCGGTCTCGGCCGCACCGGCCAGGGCCGCGAACGGCAGGCGGGTCTCGTCGACCGAGAACTGGCGGCTGTCCTGGACACGCAGCTCCTCGGGCACGGGGAGCGCGGCTTCGCGGTCGCCATCGTCGCCCCCGCCGCACGCGGTGAGCGCCAGGGCGCCAAGAACGGTCAGGGTTGCGACCAGGCGGCCGCGCAGAGCAGAGGGTGTCACGCGTTCATCTCCATGTGGTTGTAGCGCCCTTGTTTCTCTTAGCGGAATTTTCTTGACCGCCAAACATCGGCGAAGTTCAGTATCGGCCTGCAATAGAACACGTTTACCTAGGGAAATCCATGATGCCGACGCCTCGTGAACCGCAAAAATAATTCCGCAAAGCAGAATTAAAGGGAGCTGTATGGGTCGGACCAGGCAGATCGACTTCGAGGAAGGGGCGGACAGCCGCCGCTTCGTGACCGCGCTGGCGCGCGGGCTGGACGTGCTGGCCTGCTTCCGGGTCGACGAGAAGTGGCTCAGCAACACCGAGATCGCCGCCCGCACCGGACTGCCCAAGCCGACCGTGGTGCGGCTGGCCTACACGCTGTGCGTGCAGGGCTACCTGCGCCATTCGCGCGACAGTGGCCGCTATGCGCTGGGCGACGGCGTGGCGGCGCTGGGCATCACCATGGTCTCCAACCTGCAGCTGCGGCGCATCGCGCGGCCCTACATGCAGGACCTGGCCGACCGCTACGACATCTCCGTGTCGCTGGGCATCCGCAACGCCCTGTCGGTGCTGTACGTGGAGAACTGCCGCTCCGGCGCGCCGCTGTCGCTGGGGCTGGACATCGGTTCGCGCATCCCGATCGCCGACACCGCCATGGGCCATGCACTGCTGGCCGTGATGGAGCCACGCGAGCGCGACCGCCTGCTGGCCGAGATCCGCCAGGCCGAAGGCGCGCGCTGGCCGCAGGCGCGCCAGGCCATCGAGGACGGGCGCGCGCAATGGCTGGCGCGCGGCTTCACCGTGGTGGTGCGCGACTGGCAGACCGACATCAGCGGCGTGGGCGCGGCCATCCGCCAGCCCGACGGCCGCGTGGTCACCTTCAACGCGGGCGGCCAGGCGAGCAAGTTCCCGCGCGAACTGCTGGAGCAGGAGATCGGCCCGCAGCTGGCGCGCATGGTCAAGGGGCTGGAATCGTTCGTGCGCAGCGAGGACGTGTAGCCGGCCTCAATGCGGCGTGGCCGCCATGTGCACGCCGCGCAGCATGCGCGCCACCCGCCACGCCGCGCCCGCCGCCAGCAAGGCCCCAGCCAGCGCACAGGCCGCCAGCGCGTCGCAGAACGGCGCGTGGCGCAACAGCCGCCCATCGAGCAGCGGCCAGTCGATCGCATCTGCGCGCTGGACGGCTGCAGCGCGCGGCTCGGCACGGCAAGCGCCAGGTTCACCACGGTGAGGTCCATGGCATGGACCAGGCAAGGCAAGGCCAGCACGGCCAGTCCGGCCCATTCGCGCGCCGTGGTGTGTGCGGGAGGGCCAGCAGAAGACAACGCCGCACTCCACAGGCTGCGAACGTCTGCAGGCAGATGGGGCATGCCGGGACCGACGCGTCCCGCCGCGGGCCCACGTCGCCGGATCGGTGGAGCGCCACGCAGCCCGACCGGCCCGGTCGGAGGCTTGGTCCCTGCAGGGATAGACCGAAGTCACACCAGCTGTCGTCAGGCTGCCCATGCACAGTCCGGCCCGCAGCGACTGCGCGCGGCAGGGGCAGACGGGCACGCGGGGCGCGCGTGCAACAAGATGAAGCGCAACGGCCCGCACCGCTGTCGGGCGGGGCGGGCGGGGCGGGCGCGGCGCCAGCCTGGCGCCGCGAAGGCGCCGGGCACTGGAAACGCCGGGAGACTCAGACGACCACGCGAACCGGCGCGGAGCGGCGGCCGAGGAAACCGGCACCGGCGGAGACCGCCAGGCCGAGCAGCAGCACGGCGACGCCGGACCAGGCGGCGCGGCTCACGCCCTTGGCGGCCGCATCGGCGGCTTCACGGGCCTTCTGCTCGGCTTGCGCCTTGAGTTCCCGGTACTTCGCCACGGCGTCGTTGTAGGTCTTCTCGTAGTTGGAAGCGATCTGCTCGGCCTCGGCGCGGCTCTTGCCCGTGCGTGCCACGATGACGTTCACCAACGCTTCCTTGTCGGCAGCATCCAGCGCGGGTTCGGCTTTCTTGCGCAGGCGGTCGAAGAATGCCGAGATCTCGCTGCCCGCATCCTGCGGCGCCTTGGCGGCATCGGCAGCGCTGGCCTTGCCATCCTGCACCGCGCCTTCGGCCTGCGCCCTGACCGTGTCGGGATTCAGCTCGGGCTTGCCGGTCTGGCGCATCAGGATCTCGAGCTGGTTGCGCGCGTCGGCGAAGTCGAAGTCGATGCCGCTCTTTTGCAATTGCTGCTTGACCTCCGAGGCCACGCCCGGCGCTGCCGCCGCAACGCCCTGCCCGGCCAGCGCAATGCCGCTGCCCGCCACGCGCGATGCGGCGCCAACCATGCCGGTGGCGAGCGAGGACAGTGCATAGACGGTGACCAGCGTGGTCACGGCCCAGCACAGCACGCCATGCAGCATGCCCTTGGCGGGCGCGTTGCGGCCGGCGAAGTAGGCACCGATGGCCAGCGCGACCAGCGTGGATGCGCCGACCCAGATGCCGGCGCCGGTGCCGAAGCCGGCCAGCGGATTCCCGGCCTGCATGGCATCGATCGCGCCCGACCCGATGGCAGTGCCCAGGGTGCCGAGGACGAGGTAGGTGGCCAGAGCGAGCAGCAGGCCCGCGAAGACCGAACCCCAGGAGATGAGCGACGTGGCGACGACGGGGGCGCCAGGTGTGAGCACGGTGGTGTTGTTCATGGTGTGGTGCTGCAAGAGTTGCAAGCGGCGCGTGGCTCAGCGCCGGGCCAGCGCGGCGCCGACCAGGAACAGGGCGCCTGCCAGCACGGCAGCGGCCAGCACGGGATTTCTGCTGACCGCATCGCGCAGCACGTCGACCGCTTCGGCCGCCGTCTGCTCGACGCTGCCCGCCGCCTGGCGTGCCTTGCCTTCGAGCTGCAGCGAGCGGTCGCCCGCAGCGCCGCCGATGGCGTCCTGCACACGGCCTGCGATCTTGTGGAATGTTCCTTCGGCTTGTTCGAGCATCGTTGCCTTTCGCGTGGTTGTCTTCGTCCCGATATGGGGCCGCCACCATGCGGCGGAGCCATCGGGTACCCGCACGATTGCGGGCCACCGGATGCTAGGCAGGCCGGGCTCCGCGCCGCCGCGACAAATGCGCCTGTGCACGTAGGTGGACAGGCTATGGCGTTGCGGGCTCGCGCTACCTGCGATGGCCGGCGCGGTCAGCGCGCCGCGCGCATCACGCGCCGCCCTGCGCGTACCACCGGTCCTTGCCCAGCATCACGCGGTGGTGCCCCGCGCCGGCCGGGATCATGGGAAAGCAGTTCTCCTGCGCGGCCACCTGCACGTCGAGGAAGAAGGGGCCTTCGTGTGCCAGGCACTCGGCCAGCGCGGCGTCCAGCTCGGCCGGGTCGGTCACGCGCCGGGCGCCCCAGCCGAAGGCCCTGGCCAGCGTCACGAAGTCGGGCAGCGCGGCGTTCCAGCTGTGCGAGAGGCGGTTGCCGTGGTTGAGCTCCTGCCACTGCCGCACCATGCCCATGTAGCCGTTGTTGGACAGGACCAGCTTGACGGGCGTCGCGTGCTGCACGGCGGTGGACAGCTCCTGGATGTTCATGAGCACCGAGGCGTCGCCGCTCACGCAGACGACCAGTGCACCGGGGTGCGCCACCTGCGCGCCGATGGCGGCCGGCAGGCCGTAGCCCATGGTGCCGGCACCGCCGGAGGTGAGCCAGCGGCGCGGCCGCTCGAAGCGCAGGTACTGCGCGGCCCACATCTGGTGCTGGCCGACGTCGGTGGAAACGATGGCGTCGCGCCCGGCGATCTGCGCCTGCAGCGTGGCCACGAGCTGCTGCGGCAGGATCGCGCCGGGCTGCGGCACGAAGTCCAGGCAGCGCTGGGCGCGCCAGCGGTCAACGCGCTGCCACCAGGGCGCCAGCCGCGCGGGATCCAGGCCGCGCAGCTCGGGCAGGGCCAGCAGTGCATCGAGCACGGCGCCGCAGTCGCCGACGATGGGCACATCGACCTGCACCGTGCGGTGGATCGCGCTCGGGTCGATGTCGATGTGGATCTTGCGCGCGTGCGGGCAGAACTCGTCGAGCTTGCCGGTCACGCGGTCGTCGAAGCGCGCGCCGACGTTGACGACGAGGTCGGCCTCGTGCATGGCCAGGTTGGCCTCCAGCGTGCCGTGCATGCCCAGCATGCCGACGAACTGCGGATCGGACGCTGGGTACGCGCCCAGCCCCATCAGCGTGAGCGTGCAGGGACCACCGACCTGGCGCACCAGCTGCGCGAACGCCGCGCAGGCGGCCGGCCCGGCATTGACCAGACCGCCGCCCCCGTAGAACACCGGTCGCCGTGCGGTGGAGATCAGGTCGGCCGCGCGCTGCAGGCTGCCCGTGGGAACACGTGCAGGGTTGGCGCCCTGCGCTGCGCGCAGCGCACGCGCCGCCACGGGTCGGCCCACCGGCGCGAGCTGTACATCCTTGGGCACGTCCAGCAGCACCGGGCCCGGCCGCCCCTGCGCGGCGATGGCCAGTGCGCGGCGCACCGCGTCGCCGACCTGGTCCGCGCTGCGCGGCTGGAAATTCCATTTGGTCACCGGCCGCGACATGCCGAGCGCATCGCTTTCCTGGAAGGCCTGGGTGCCGATCACCGCCGTGGCCACCTGTCCGCTGATGCACAGCACGGGCACCGAATCGCTCATGGCGTCCAGCAGTCCCGTGATGGTGTTGCCCACGCCCGGGCCGGAGGTGACCAGCACCACGCCGACCTTGCCGGTGCTGCGCGCATAGCCCTCGGCCGCGTGCACGGCGGCCTGCTCGTGGCGCACGAGGATGTGGCGCAGCCGCGGCTCGCCGTGCAGCGCGTCGTACAGCGGCAGCGCGGCGCCGCCGGGGTAGCCGAACAGCGTGTCGACGCCGCCTTCGACCAGGGCGTCCAGCAGCGCCTGGGCACCGTTGCGCGGGGCGGCGGGCACTGCCGCGGATGCGGCAGCGGACAGGGGATCGAGGACGTCGGTGGTTTTCATGCCTTCATTTTTTCGGTGATGGCGCAGAATAGGCTTCCGATTTTTCGAAGTTATACGCTTTGCCTCCGAAATTCATACGGCCTATCCCATGTCAGACGGAAAAATCTTCGACAAGACCGATCTCGCCATCCTGCGCATCCTGCTGCAGGACGCGCGGCGCACGCTGCAGGAGATCGGCGCCGAGGTGGGCCTGTCGCCCACCAGCTGCTGGAGCCGCATCAAACGGCTGCAGGACGAAGGCGTGATCAAGCGCTACACGGTGGAGGTGGACCCGGCCAGCCTGGGCTACCAGGACACCGTGATCGTGCAGCTCACGCTGGAGAGCCACACCGAGGACACGCTGTATGCCTTCGGCCAGGTGCTCGCCACGATCCCGGAGATCCTGGAGGCCTACCTGGTCTCCGGCGACTATGACTACTACATCCGCATCGCGGTGCGCGACACGCGCGACTACGAGCGGCTGCTGCGCGAGAAGCTCTACAAGATC
>CAJYRH010000454.1 GCA_913776795.1 uncultured Pseudorhodoferax sp.
CCACGCTGTTCAACGCCATCACGGGCGACTTTCCGCCGACCGCCGGGCGCATCCGTTTCTTTGGCGAGGACATCACGGCGCTGCCGCCGCACGAGCGCATCCGCAAGGGGCTGCGGCGCACCTACCAGTCCTCGCTGCTGTTCCGCGAGCTGAGCGTGCGGGACAACCTGTTCCTGGCGGTGCGTGGCGTGGCCAACGGGCGCTTCAGCCTGCGGCGTGCCGGTGCCACGCACGGCTCGGCGCTTGCGACCGAGGAACTGCTGGAGCGCGCCCGGCTGACCCACATCGCCGACACGCTGGTCGCCGACCTCGCGCACGGCCAGCAGCGCCAGCTGGAGATCGGCATGGCGCTGGCCGGCGCGCCGCGGCTGATCCTGTTTGACGAGCCGGCCGCCGGGCTGTCGCCGGCCGAGCGGCGCGAACTTGTCGCGCTGCTCAACGCGCTGCCGGCCCACATGGGCTTCGTGATCATCGAGCACGACCTGGACATCGCGCTGCGCGTGACCGAGAAGGTGACGGTGATGCACAACGGCCGCGTGCTCAAGACCGGCACGCCGGCCGAGATCGAGAACGACGCCGAGGTGCAGGCCATCTACATGGGAGGACGCCACTGATGTCCGCACCGCTGCTGCAGATCGACGGCCTGGACATCTACTACGGCCGCGCCCACGCGCTGCAAGGCATCAGCCTGTCGCTGGACACCGGCGTGCTCGGCATCGTGGGCCGCAACGGCATGGGCAAGACCACGCTGTGCAACGCCATCTGCGGCCTGCTGCCGCCGGTCGGCCGCGCCACGGGCAGCGTGCGGCTCGCCGGCGAGGAGATCCTGGGCCTGCCGCCCGAGCGCCGCACCAAGCGCGGCATCGCCTACGTGCCGCAGGGCCGGCGCGTGTGGCCCTCGCTGTCGGTAGACGAGACGCTGCGCCTGGTCGCGCCCAAGCGGCGCGACGTGGACAAGGTCTACGCCATGTTCCCGCGCCTGGCGGAGCGCAAGGGCAATGGCGGCGCGCAGCTATCGGGCGGCGAGCAGCAGATGCTGGCCATCGGCCGCGCGCTGCTGCTGGAGCCCCGCCTGTTGGTCATGGACGAGCCCACGGAGGGGTTGGCCCCCGTCATCGTCGAACACGTGGCGCAGGCCCTGCGCGCCCTGGCGGCCGAAGGCAAGATCGGCGTGCTGCTGATCGAGCAGAACCTGGGCGTCGCCATCGAGGTGGCCGACCGCATCGGCGTGATGGTCAACGGCCGCATCGCGCAGCTGATGCCGGCCGCCGAACTCGGCGCCGACCGCGCGCTGCAGGAACGGCTGCTGGGCGTGCGCACCGGGCCGGACGAAGAGATCGAGGCAGCACCGGCGCAGGAGCCCGACCAGCCCGCCACCGTCATCACGGTCGCGCGCATGCATGGCGACGGCGCGCCCTCGCTGGACGCGCTGCTGCCGCGCACGGTGCGTGGCTTCAACCGCTGGAACAGCGGGGACGCCGCCGCGCCGGTCACGGACATCCCGCGCATGGCACCGGCGGCTGCGCCCAGCCCCGCACCCTCTGCCGCGCCGCGCGCCGCCACGGTGCTGGAATTCCCGGTGGCCGCCAGCAGCGAACGCTGCGCCTACGTGGCCGGCACCTTCGACACCAAGGGCCGCGAGCTGGCCTACCTGCGCCAGTGCCTGGAAAAACTGGGCCTGCGCGTGGTCACCGTGGACCTGGCCACCAGCGGCAAGCCCTCGCCCGCCAGCGTGCACCCGCGCGAGGTGGCGCGCCACCATCCGGGCGGCGAGGCGGCGGTGTTCAGCGGCGACCGCGGCACGGCCGTGACCGCGATGGCGCTGGCATTCGAACGCTACGTTCTGACGCGGCGCGATTTGGGCGGTCTGATCTCGGCAGGCGGCTCGGGCGGCACGGCCCTGGCCACGCCGGCCATGCGCGCGCTGCCCATCGGCGTGCCCAAGCTCATGGTCAGCACCGTGGCCAGCGGCGACGTGCGGCCCTACGTGGGGCCCAGCGACATCTGCATGATGTATTCCGTCACCGACGTGCAAGGCATCAACCGCATCAGCGAGCGCGTGCTGGCCAACGCCGCCCACGCGCTGGCCGGCATGGTGACGCACCCGATGCCGCAGAGCGAGGTGCGCAAGCCGGCCCTGGGACTGACCATGTTCGGCGTGACCACGCCCTGCGTGCAGATGGTCACCAAGCAGCTCGAGCACGATCACGACTGCCTGGTGTTCCACGCCACCGGCACCGGCGGCCAGAGCATGGAGAAGCTCGCGGAGTCGGGCCTGCTGGCCGGCGTGCTCGACGTCTCGACCACCGAGATCGCCGACGAGATCGTGGGCGGCACCATGTCGGCCGGCCCCACACGGCTGGACGTGTTCGCCCGGCATGCCGTGCCCTGGGTCGGCTCGGTCGGCGCCATGGACATGGTGAACTTCGGCGCGCGCGACACCGTGCCCGAGCGCTATCGCGCGCGGCGCCTGTACCAGCACAACGCCAGCGTGACGCTGATGCGCACCACGCCCGACGAATGCCGCGCCATGGGCGCCTTCCTCGCGGCCAAGTGCAATGCCATGCGCGGGCCGGTGCGGCTGTTGATCCCCGAGGGCGGCGTCTCGGCCATCGACAAGCCCGGCCAGCCCTTCCACGACCCCGAGGCCGACCGCGCGCTGTTCGACGCGCTGGCCCAGAACTTCCGCAGCAGTGCCGACCACCAGCTGGTCCGCCTGCCGCACCACATTAACGACGAGGCCTTTGCCGACGCGCTGGTCGCCGCCTGGCGCGCCGTGGCCCCCCAGGAGAAGCGAACCCATGCCACGCATCGCCAGAGATGAACTGCTGCGGCGCTTTCGCGCCAAGGTCGCCGCGGGCCGGCCGCTGATCGGCGGTGGTGCCGGCACGGGCCTGTCGGCCAAGTGCGAGGAGGCCGGCGGCATCGACCTGATCGTGATCTACAACTCGGGCCGCTACCGCATGGCCGGGCGCGGCTCGCTGGCGGGCCTCCTGGCCTACGGCAACGCCAACGAGATCGTCTGCGAGATGGCGCGCGAGGTGCTGCCCGTGGTGAAGGACGTGCCGGTGCTGGCCGGGGTGAACGGCACCGACCCCTTCATGATCCCCGAGCAGTTTCTGCGCCGCCTGGTCGACCTGGGCTTCTCGGGCATCCAGAACTTTCCCACCGTGGGCCTGATCGACGGTACCTTCCGCGCCAACCTCGAAGAAACCGGCATGGGCTACGGCCTGGAGGTGGAGATGGTGCGCCGGGCCCGCGCCATGGACCTGTTGACCACGCCCTACGTGTTCTGCGAGGCCGATGCGCGCGCGATGGCCGAGGCCGGCGCCGACATCGTGGTCTGCCACCTGGGCCTGACGACTGGCGGCAGCATCGGCGCGGAAACCGCGCTGAAGCTGGCGGACTGCGTGGCACCCATCAAGGCCTGGGCCGCCGCCGCCAAGGCGGTGAACCCCGACCAGCTCGTGCTCTGCCACGGCGGCCCCATCGCCACGCCTGAGGACGCGCGCTGGATCCTGGGCCAGTGCCCGGAACTGCACGGCTTCTACGGCGCCAGCTCCATGGAGCGGCTGCCCACCGAAATCGCTTTGACAGAAACCACCCGACGCTTCACGGAGATTGCACTATGACCGGCGCTGAATTCGGCAGCTTCCTTCTCGGCCTGATCGTGGTGGCCATCGCCGTGGCCATCGTGGTCTGGCTGTTCCACTGGCTGTACCTGCGCAGCAGCAAGGAACGCGCCTTCGTGCGCACCGGCATGGGCGGGCAGAAGGTGGTGCTGGGCGGCGGCGCCTTCGTGCTGCCCATCGTGCACGACGTGATCCCGGTCAACATGAACACCTTGCGGCTGGAGGTCAGCCGCGGCCGCGACAAGGCCCTGATCACCAAGGACCGCATGCGCGTGGACGTGATCGCCGAGTTCTACGTGCGCGTGGCGGCCGAGCCCGAGGCCGTGGCCGCCGCCGCCCAGACGCTGGGCCTGCGCACCATGGAGCCCGAGCAGCTCAAGGAACTCGTGGAAGGCAAGTTCGTCGACGCGCTGCGCACGGCCGCGGCCGAGATGACGATGGAAGAACTGCACGAGAAGCGCGGCAGCTACGTCAAGCGCGTGCGCGAGGCCGTGGCCGGCGACCTGACCATGAACGGCCTGGAGCTGGAAGCCGCCTCGCTGACGCAGCTGGACCAGACGGCCATGGAGTACTTCAACCCCAGCAACGCCTTCGACGCCGAGGGTCTGACGCGGCTGACCGAGCAGATCGAGCGGCGCAAGAAACAGCGCAACGACGTGGAGCAGGACACGCTCATCGCCATCCGCAACAAGAATCTGGAGGCCGAGAAGCTGAGCCTGGACATCGACCGCGAGGCCGAGCAGGCGCGGCTGGCACAGCAGCGCGAGGTGGAGGTGGCCCGTGCACGCCAGCGCGCCGAGCTGACCAGCGAGCGCGCCCAGCGCGAACAGGATGCCGAGGGCGCGCAGATCACGGCCAAGCAGGCCATCGACGCGGCACGCATCCGCAGCGAGCAAAGCCTGGAGCAGGCCCGCATCGCCAAGGAGCGCAGCATCCAGGCGGCCGAGATCGAGCGGCGCCAGGCACTGGAACTCGCCGAGCAGCAGCGCGCCATCGCGATTGCACGCGAGAGCGAAGCGCTGTCCACGGCCCAGGCCCAGGCCGAGCAGGCGCGCGCCCAGGCCGTCGCGGCCGAGGAGAAGGTGTTCACCGCGCGCGAAATCGAGATGGCCGAGCGCCGGAAGGCCATCGAGCTGATCGCCGCAGCCCAGGCCGCCGAGCGCGAGGCGCTGCAGCTGACCACGGCCGCGCAGGCCGAGAAGGCCGCCAGCGCCGACCGCGGCGCCGCCATCCGCGCACAGGCCGAGGCCGATGCCGACGCCGACCGCATCAAGGCCCTGGCCGTGCGCGTGCGCGCCGAGATCGAGGCCGAAGCCCAGCGCTGGATGAACGAGGCGCAGAACGTGCTGTCGCCCGAGGCCCGCACCTCGGCCCTGCGCATGCGCCTGGTCGAGAAGGCCGAGGGCATCATCCGCGAATCGGTGCGGCCGATGGAGAGGATCGAGGGCATCAAGATCCTGCATGTGGACGGGCTGGGCGGTGGCGGCTCCGGGGGTGGCGATGGCGGTGGCGGCGGCTTTGCCGATGGCGTGGTCAACTCTGCGCTGCGCTTCCGCGCGCAGGCGCCGCTGGTGGACCAGCTGCTGCGCGAGATCGGGCTGGACGCGGGCGACATCCAGCGGCTGGCCGGCGCCAGCTCCGGCGCCAACGCTGCCCTGCCTCCGGCCCAGCAGAAGTCTGAAGCATGAGCCCCCACGCTCACCACTGCGTGTGTTCGCTGCCCCCCGAGGGGGCGCCAAGTGTCCCTGGGGCGGCCCGGCGGGAGCTTGCACGATGATCCGCCTGTACGTCTCCACCGTGATCGAGGCTGCGGCCGACAACGTCTGGGCGCGCGTGCGCGACTTCAACGGCCTGCCGCAGTGGCACCCCGGCATCGCCGACAGCCGCATCGAGAACGGCGAGCCCAGCGACCGCGTGGGCTGCATCCGCCACTTCCACACGCGCGACGGCAGCACCATCCGCGAGCGGCTGTTGGCGCTGTCCGACTTCGATTTCACGCAGACCTACGAGATCCTGGAAAGTGCCATGGGCGTGGACAACTACGTGGCCACGCTCAAGCTCACGCCCGTGACCGACGGCAACCGCTGCTTCGCCGAATGGAGTGCCGAATTCGACTGCGACGAAGGGCGGGAACAGGAGCTGACGCGGACCATTGCGGACGGCGTGTTCCAGGCCGGCTTCAACGCCTTGAAGCAGATGTACCGCTGAACCCGGCATGCTGCAGAAGGTCGTCCGTTCCACCGTCATCGACGCGCCCATCGAACGCGTCTGGGCGGTGCTGCGCGATTTCAACAGCCACGACCAGTGGCACGACGTGGTGGACCAGAGCCGCATCGAGGGCGGCGAGCGCAGCGACCAGCTGGGCTGCGTGCGCAGCTTCTCGCTCAAGGACGGCAACCGCATCCGCGAGCAGCTGCTGACGCTGGACGACAAGCTCTACAAGAGCACCTACTGCATCGTCGAAGCCACGGTGCCGCTGCAGCGCTACGTGGCCACCGTCACGCTCAAGCCCGTGACCGACGGCGACCGCACCTTCTGGCACTGGGAATCGACCTTCGCCACGCCGCCCGGACGCGAGCGCGAGCTGCGCGAGATGGTGGCACAGGGCGTGTACGAGGCCGGCTTCGCCAACCTGCGCCGGCATCTGCAGCGCGGTGGCGACCTGCGAACGCCCGGCCAGGCCGCGATGCCGGTGGCCATCGCGCTGCCCACGCGCCGCGTGGTGCTGCAGGCGTATGGCGACGCGCGGCAGATGCGCCTGGAGGACGCCGAGGCGCCGCCGCCGGCCCCGGGCCAGGTGCGCATCCGCCAGCGCGCCATCGGCCTGAACTACATCGACGTGTACCTGCGCAAGGGCCAGGTCCCCGGCATGCTGGCGCCCGGCGGCACGCCCGGCATGGAAGCCGCCGGCGCGGTACTGGACTGCGGCCAGGGCGTGCACGGCTTTCTGCGCGACGAACGCGTGGCCTACCTGGGTCCGCAACCAGGCGCGTACACCGGCGTGCGCAACGTGCCGGCCGCCTGGCTGGTGCGGCTGCCGCCCGCGGTGGACGACGAGGTGGCCGCCGCCCTGCTGCTCAAGGGCCTGACGGCCGACGCGCTGCTGCACGACGTGGCGCCGGTGAAACCGGGCGCGCGCTGGCTGGTCCACGCCGCCGCGGGCGCGCTGGGCCAGGTGCTGTGCCAATGGGCCAGCCGCCTGGGCGCACGCGTGGTGGGCACCGTCTCCAGCGAGGCCAAGGCCCGCATCGCGCGCGCGCACGGCTGCGCCGAGGTGATCGTCACGGCCGACTACCGCTTCGCCGACGCCGTGCAGGCCCTGGGCGGTGCCGACGTGATCGTCGACGGCCTGGGCCGGCAGGCGCAGCAGGAGAACCTGGCCGCGCTGGCGCCCTGCGGCCACTGGGTCAGCCTGGGCCAGGCCAGCGGCCCGGTCGCACCGCTGGACCCGGACGCGCTGCTGATGAAGTCCGCCACCTTCTCGCGCCCCATCGTGTTCGCCTACGTGGCGCAGCCGCAGGCACTGGCGCGCCGCGCCGCGCGCGTGTGGGCGGCGCTGGCCGATGGCAGCATCACGCTGCCCACCATCGAGCGCTTCACGCTGGAGAGCGCGGCCCAGGCGCATGAGCGGCTGGAGTCGCGCGAGCGCAGCGGCGCCCTCGTCCTGATCCCCTGAAGGAGCACCCCATGATCCTCGGCATGAACCACTTCACCGTGATCGCACAGGACCCGCAGGCCACGATGGAGTTCTACACCGGCATGATCGGACTAAAGGAGGGCTTTCGCCCCGACCTGGGCTTCCGTGGCGCCTGGCTGTACGGGGAGGACACGAAGCACGCCATCCTGCACGTCTACTTCGACCGGCCCGTGCCGGCGCAGCGTGCCGGCGTGATCGACCACATGGCGTTCACGGCCAAGGGCCTCAGGGAGGTCAAGGCGCGCTTCGATGCTGCCGGCTGGAAGTACGACCTGCGGCGGCAGGCTGGCGCGCTGTGGCAGCTCTTTTGCCACGACCCGAACGGGGCCAAGGTGGAGCTGGACTTCGACAAGGCCGAGGAGCCGTAGCGCGCAGAGCCGCCTCACGCCGCGCGGAGTTCCTCCCGCAGGATCTTGCGCAGCGTCGCGGCGGTGACCGGCTTGTCGGCTTTGCCTTCAGCCTTCGCCGGCGCCATGGCAGCGCGCAGCGCCGCATTGATCAGGGTCTGGTAGCCGCCCCCCTGCTCCTCGGCCTGCGCGCGGAAGAACTCGATCACGTCATCGTCCAGCATGATCGTGATGCGGGTTTTGCCGGCGGACGCGATCACCGCGCCCCGCTTGGCCTTGCTGAAGTTGTACTCATCACGCATGGTATTGCTCCGTCTCGCCACGACTGGCTTTGCGCGCGGAGATCAACCGGGTGCGGTCGCCGCGCGGTGTGTGAACCACCACCAGAATCCGGCCGAGTGCGTCCATGCCCAGTGTCACGAACCGCTGCTCGCCTTGCGCATCCGGGTCTTCCATGGTCAGCGCATTGGCGTCGCGCAGCGCCTGCTCGGCATGCGCGAAGCTGACGCGGTGCTTGCGCAGGTTGGTCCGCGCCTTGGCTGGATCGAACTCGATGTCCACAAGCAAGGATTATGCATATCCAATGCATATTTTCAACAGCC
>CAJYRH010000455.1 GCA_913776795.1 uncultured Pseudorhodoferax sp.
CTTCGTCTTCATCGAGGCCAACCCGCGGCTGCAGGTCGAGCACACGGTGACGGAGCAGGTCACGGGCGTGGACCTGGTCGCCCTGCAGCTGGGCCTGGCGGACGGCCGCAGCCTGCGCGACCTGGGCCTGGACCCGGCCGCGCCGCCGCAGCCGCGCGGCTTCGCGATCCAGGTGCGCGTGAACGCCGAGGCCAGCGACGCCCAGGGCCAGGCCCGGCCCGCGCACGGCCGGCTCGAACGCTTCGAGTTGCCGGCCGGCCCGGACGTGCGCGTGGACACCCACGGCAGCGCCGGCTACGCGCCGCCGCCCAGCTTCGACACGCTGCTGGCCAAGCTCATCGTGACGAGTCAGAGCAGCAGCTTCGCCGACGCCGTGCGGCGGCTGCAGCGCAGCCTGGCGGAGTTCCGCATCGCCGGCATCGCGACCAACCTGGACCTGCTGCGCGCGCTCGTGGCGCGGCCCGACTTCGCCGCGCAGGACGTGCACACCCGCCACTTCGAGGCCATCGCGCCCGCGCTGCTGGCGGCGGCCGCCGCCATCGCCGAGGCCGAGCGCACCCGCGATGCGGCGCTGGGTCTGGCCACCACCGCCACACCCGCCGCCGCACCCACCGCCGAGCAGGCCGCACCCGCCGGCACCGTGGCCGTGCGTGCGCCGCTGAGCGGCCGCGTCGTCGAGTTCTCGGTCGCACCGGGCACGCTCGTGCAGCCAGGCCAGACCGTGGCCGTGCTCGACGCCATGAAGATGGAGCACAGCGTCGCCGCCGAGGCCACCGGCCGCGTGGTGGCCGTGCAGCTGCAACCCGGTGCGCAGGCGGCCGAGGGGCAGATCCTCGTGCTGCTGGAGCCGGCCGAGTTCGACGCCGCTGCGGTGCAGGCCAGCGAGGCGATCGACCCGGCCGCCATCCGTCCCGACCTGCAGCGCGTGCTCGACCGCCACGCCCCGCTCTACGACGCGGCCCGCCCCGAGGCCGTGGCGCGCCGGCGCGCGCGCGGCCAGCGCACGGCGCGTGAGAACCTCGCCGACCTGGTGGACGCCGACAGCTTCGTCGAGTACGGCGCCCTCGCGCTGGCGGCCCAGGCCAGCCGGCGCAGCCAGGCCGACCTGATCGCCAACACGCCGGCCGACGGCCTCATCACCGGCATCGGCAGCATCAACGGCGCACTCGTCACCAAAGAGCGCGCACAGAGCGCCGTGATGGCCTACGACGCCACCGTGCTGGCCGGCACCCAGGGCAAGCGCAACCACATCAAGACGGACCGCCTGGTCGAGGTGGCGTTGCGCGACGAACTGCCGCTGGTGCTGCTGGCCGAAGGCGGCGGCGGGCGGCCCGGCGACGTGGACTTTCCCTCCGTCTCGGGCCTGTACCAGCCCTCCTTCGCGGCCTTCGCCGACCTGTCGGGCCAGGTGCCCGTGGTCGGCGTGGTGTCGGGCCGCTGCTTCGCGGGCAACGCGGCCTTCCTGGGCTGCTGCGACGTGATCATCGCGGACCGCTCGGCCAACATCGGCATGGCCGGCCCGGCCATGATCGAAGGCGGCGGCCTGGGCATCTACAAGCCCGAGGACGTGGGGCCGGCGCCCGTGCAGTACGCCAATGGCGTGATCGACGTGCTGGTCGACAACGAAGGTGAGGCCGTGCAGGCGGCCAAGCACTACCTCTCGATGTTCCAGGGTCCGGTGGCGCAGTGGAGCGCGCCCGACCCGCTGCCGCTGCGCCAGGTCGTGCCCGAGAACCGGCTGCGCGTGTACGACACGCGCCGCGCCATCGAGGGCATTGCCGACAGCGGCAGCGTGCTGGTGCTGCGTGGCGGCTTCGGCCTCGGCATCCACACGGCGCTGGCGCGCGTGGAGGGCCAGCCCGTGGGCATCATGGCCAACAACCCGCACCACCTGGGCGGTGCCATCGACGCCGACGCGGCCGACAAGGCGGCGCGCTTCATGCAGCTGTGCGATGCGCACGGCCTGCCCATCGTCTCGCTGATCGACACGCCCGGCTTCATGGTCGGTCCCGAGGTCGAGGCCAAAGCTCAGGTGCGCCATGTCTCGCGCATGTTCCTGGTCGCGGCCAAGCTGCGCGTGGCGCTCTTGGCCGTGACGCTGCGCAAGGGCTACGGCCTGGGCGCCATGGCCATGGCCGGCGGTGGCTTCCGCTCGGCCAGCTTCACCATCTCCTGGCCCACGGGCGAGTTCGGGCCCATGGGCCTGGAAGGCGCGATCACGCTGGGCTTCAAGAAGGAACTGGAGGCCGTGCCCGACGGTCCGGAGCGGCGCGCGCTGTACGACAGCCTGGTCGCGAAGGCCTACGAGCGCGGCCACGCGATCTCGACCGCCGCGGCCGTGGAGATCGACGCCGTGATCGACCCGGCGCAGACGCGCCAGTGGATCGCCAAGGGCATCGCCTCGGCCGCGCTGCGCGGCCAGCGCGCGCGCCGCGGCTTCGTGGATGCATGGTGATCGCCATGGGAGCGCAAGGAGACAGCATCGACCAGCCGCCGGATGCAACGCGCCTGGCGCTGCGCGGCCTGCGCGTTCTGGAAATCGGCAAGGGCTCGGCGCTGGCCTACGCCGGCAAGCTGTTCGCCGACTTCGGCGCGGAGGTGCTGAAGGTGGAGGCCGCAGCGGGCGATGCATGGCAGCAGATGCCGCCGCTGCTGGAAGGGTCCGGTGTGCATGGCACGCCGAGCAGCGCGTTGTGGGCCTGGCTCAACACCAACAAGCGCAGCGTGACTGCCGACCCGGCACAACCGCCCGACGCGGCGTGGCTGGAGCGCCTGGCACAGACCTGCGACGTGGTACTGGACGCGCGCGCGCTCGACGAGGGACTGGAGGTCCTGGCCCGGCCGGCGGCCGGCGAGATGCCAGCGACGGTCGAGATCGTGTTCACGTGGTTCGGTGAAGACGGGCCCTACAGCCGCTACGCCGGGTCGGAGGCCGTATGCCGCGCATTGTCCGGCGCCGTGTTCAACAGCGGCCCCGTCGAGGGACCGCCGCACATGCCGCACGAGCTGCAGACCGGCATCGCAGCGGGTCTGATGGCCTTCTCGGCCTCGGTGGCGGCCTGGATGGGCCGCGCGCACGGCAGCCGCCGGTACGTGCTGAGCGTGCACGAGGCGGTGTTCCACACGGTGGAGATGGAAGCCGGCATGGTGCAGGACGGCCGCCACGCGCCGCGCCTGGGCGTGAACCGCTTCTGTGGCACGCACCCGACCGGCATCTACGCGACGGCCAAGGGCTGGATCGGCATCTTCACGCACACGCTGCCGCAATGGGTGGCGCTGTGCGAGGCCATCGGCCGGCCCGAACTCGCGCACGACCCGCGGTACGCGAACGGTGCCGAACGCATGGCACACGCCGACGAGATCGACGCCATGCTGCGCGGCGCGCTGCGCACGCGCACCGCGCAGGAGTGGTTCGAGGACCTGGGTGCGCGCAAGCACCCCACGGTGCTGGTGCCCACCATGGCCGAGCTGCTGGCGCAGGACGTGCACCGCCAGCGCCATGCCTTCGTGCCCGTCACGGCCGGCCCCGCGCGTTGCGAAGGCCCCATCGTCCCGCTGCGCCTGGGCGCGGCCGGCCCGCTGCGCGGCGGCGCGGCGCCCGCACGCGGCGCCGACAGCGCGCACTACCGCGGCGCGGGGCTCATGCACCAGCCGGCGCGCGCGGCCGGCACGGCGCACGGCCTGCCCCTGCAGGGCACCACCATCGTCGACCTGACCATGGGCTGGGCCGGCCCGCTGGCCACGCGGACGGCAGCCGACCTGGGGGCCGAGGTCGTCAAGGTCGAGAGCACGGTCTACCCGGACTGGTGGCGCGGC
>CAJYRH010000456.1 GCA_913776795.1 uncultured Pseudorhodoferax sp.
GTCGAAGTCGAACCCAGCTTCGACGACATTGGCAGGACGCTGTACCGCGTGCGTCGGAGGCGCAAACGAGTCGATCATGTCCTTGACCCAGGGCGACCCAAAATCCAGGTTGGAAAGTGCCGTAACGATGTCTTTCCAATGGCCGCCAGCAAGCCCTTCAAGCGGATCGATGCCCAGCAAATCCTTCAGGTCTGGTGTCTGCTTTGTGAATTTGCTGGTGAAGTGTGCGATGTCGATGTTGGGCAGATGCGAAGCGGCATTCGAGATGTTCTGGATGGCGCCCAGGACCGCTTGCACTGCGGAGGTCGCCGCGCCGAGAGTGGTCGTCGCGATCGTCTCGGGAACATTCTGAAGAGCTTCAGCAGCATCTTCCAGAACAGAAATTCGTGGCTGAGACGGTGTGTCGAGCGTCTTCAACGCGGCGATGCCCGGGAAGAACAGATAGAGGCAGCCACGCGTCCTCACCAGCGGCGGAATGCGTGCGACCAGGCGCCGCGGCGGCGCCGTGGGGCGGGCAGGGTCCGTCTCCAGGAACGGGAAGTCGGTCGGCGCGGAGCGGATGGCGGCGATCGGGTCGGTCGTGCCGCGGATGCCACTGGCGGCCAGGCTGCCCTGCAGCCACTCGCGCTGGATGAACTCGAACTGCTGCTCGATGTTGGCGCCCATGAACAGGCCCATCAGCCCCACTTTCTGGTACGCGCCTTCGTTCCACCGGGCGGCCATGCCGCGCCGCAGGAGCCTGCGTCCATGGCGCTGCCCCGCCACGCGCGCGGTACGGGGATTGCCGCGCCGGATGTGCGCACCCACAGGGCAGCGCAGCCCTTCGTGGTCGTCGATTTCCTGCGGAAACTCCCAGCTGGGCGCATAGTCGAATGCGTTGACCGGTCCGGCTTGCCGGTCGTTGTCTGGCGCCAGGGCCAGCGGTGCGCCGTTCTTCCAGCGGCCCATGAGCTTGGCCCGCAGACGCTCCACATCCACGCCCAGGCGCGCTGCCTCGCTGGCGGTGGCGCGTTCGAACTCTGCGACATCCTGCTCCAGCAGCCGCAGCACGCCGAAGCTGCCATTGGTGGCCAGGCGCTGGTTCATCTGGCCGATGGACGATCCACCGAAAAGGCTCGCATAGCCCTTGTGCAGAAGGAATTCGCCCGGGCTCGCGGCAGGCTGGAAGGCGGGTTCGGCCGATGGGCACCGGCCGCTGATCCGCGGCTCGGAAATGCCGTCGCGAAAACCGAACGGCTCGTAACCGTCCAGTCCTGCGCCGGTCATCGTGCGCAGGTGCCTGAGGCCTTGGGCGTCACCCGATTCGAGTCGTGCGACCGCAGCCGTGTAATCCGCATCGTCCGGATCCGCGCGCTTCGTGTACACGAGCAACACGACGTGATCGGACGGCTGGGCTGGGTTGCCGAACAGCCACTGACCGGGCGCGCTGCTGCCAGTGTCGCAATTTTCCGGCGCCCGCTGGACTGCGCCCTGCTTGAAGGCGTTCGGGAATCCGGAGAGGTCTGCGGAACGGTCTGCTGCGAGCAGTGTGCGCAGGCCAGCGTGCGTGAACGCGACCTGGGTCAGCACGGCGGGCGCCTGCCCGTTGGGCCATGGGGCGGCCGTGGCCACCCCCCGCCAGGGGGTGTTGGCATCCGTCAGTCCATTGGCCAGCCAACGGCGCGCCACGGCGGCATCCGTCACGCTGAAGAACAGGTAGCTGGCCTGAGCCGCCCCGTATCCCGTGAGGATGTTGCCCTGCACATCCTCGGGATCCACCGCTGCCGCCGGCCGGTCCAGCGCAGGCGCCGGTAGGCGGCTGCGGCGGCCTGCGATGTCGGTGACGGTCAACCGCGGGTAGGCACTGTAGACAGGGTAATCAAAGCCGAGTGGGAACTGCGTCAGGTCGTTGCGCGGTGGCACGGGCAAAAACGGCACGCGGTTCCATTTACGCACCCACGCGAGGAATTCATCCGGATGGTCTCGGACGGGAAGCTGCGCCTCGGGGTAGCTGGTGTAGCGCAGCAACGTGTCGAACACGTCGCCGAGCGCAGTGACAAAGTCCAGGACATAGGGGTCGAGCGGTCCGTCGAACTCCGTGGTGACCATGAGCGCTTTGCCGTCGTACGACGGAACGAAGCGCGCGAAGTGCACGAAAGACAGTTCTTCGAGCGCCTGCTTGATCTTGTCTTGCGCCAGCATGATGTCCCACAACATCAGGGGGAGCTTGGCTGGCGTGGTGAGTTTCAGGGCCAGATTCAGCCCATGGCTGACCTGGGCATGCGGGTCGGGTCGATCGGCGCGGCCCCTCAGCCACTCGTATGCCCAATCGGGGAACTTGACCATCGCGCCCTCGCCAAGAGTCGTGAGGAATCTGATTGTGAGGATCGGCAGGCGGCCTGCGGGCATCCGTCATGGCGGAAATGAAACAGCGCGTTACGAGATGTCGCCTCCACGACAAGGTGTTTCGTGCTGTGTTGCGTCTTGTTGGCTGGGTGCCGACGTCCACACCCGGGTCCACGGTTGCGGCCGACGCCGCAAGCTGCCGTCGCACTCGGCCATGCGGGACGTGCCGTTGGAAATAACCGACACCACGCCCTTCCACCTGGCGCTACCTTCGCGCACATGTCGACCGAACCACGCCTGTGGGACATTTCGCCACCCGTGCACGCGGGCACGCCGGTGTTCCCGGGCGACACCCCCTACCAGCAGCGCTGGGCCGCGAGCATCGGCCCTGGCTGCCCTGTCAACGTGGGCGAGCTCACGCTGTCGCCGCATGTGGGCGCGCACGCCGATGCGCCGTTGCACTACGACCCGGACGGCGCCGCCATCGGTGCCGTCGACCTCGTGCCCTACCTGGGGCCGTGCCGCGTGGTGCATGCCATCGGCTGCGGGCCGCTCGTCACGTGGGCGCACCTGTCCCATGCGCTCGAGGGCCTGCCGCCGCGCCTGCTGGTGCGCACCTACGCGCGCATGCCCGTCGAGCGCTGGGACCCGCAGCTGGCGGCCTACGCGCCCGAAACCGTGGAACGGCTGGCGGCGCTGGGCGTGCGGTTGATCGGCATCGACACCGCCAGCATCGACCCGGCCGACAGCAAGCTGCTTCCCAGCCACCAGCTGATCCGCCGCCACGGCATGCGCGTGCTCGAGAACCTCGTGCTCGACGATGTGCCCGAGGGCGACTACGAACTCATCGCGCTGCCGCTCAAGCTCACCACCGCCGACGCCTCCCCCGTGCGCGCGGTGCTGCGCGAACTCCGGAACTGAACCATGACGACCCTGCACGACTGCCGCGCGCGCGATGCCGCGGACCCGCTGCGCGCCTTGCGCAACCTGTTCACGATCCCCGAGGGCGTGATCTACCTCGACGGCAACTCGCTGGGCGTGATGCCGGCCGCCGCGCCCGCGCGCATCGCCGCCGCCGTGACCGAAGAGTGGGGCACGCAACTGATACGCGCCTGGAACGCCTGCGGCTGGTTCGACCTGCCGCAGCGCCTGGGCGACAAGCTCGCCCGCCTGGTCGGCGCGCAGCCCGGCGAGCTGGTCTGCACCGATTCGACCTCGGTCAACCTGTTCAAGGTGCTCAGCGCCGCGCTCAAGATCGCTGCCGAGGATGCACCGCATCGGCGTCTCGTCGTCAGCGAGCGCAGCAACTTCCCGACCGACCTGTACATCGCCGAGGGCCTGTGCCGGCAGCGTGGCTACGAGCTTGCGCTGGTGGACGCGCCTGGCCAGATCGCCGCGCTGCTGCCCGACACCGCCGTGCTGATGCTCACGCACGTGAACTACCGCACCGGCGCCATGCACGACATGGCGGCCGTCAGCGCTGCCGCCCATGCGGCCGGCGCGCTGGCCGTGTGGGACCTCGCGCACAGCGCGGGCGCCGTGCCGGTCGATCTGAACGGCGATGGCGTCGACTTCGCCGTGGGCTGCGGCTACAAGTACCTCAACGGCGGCCCGGGCGCACCGGCCTTCGTGTGGGTGCACCCGCGCCACGCGCAGCGCTTCTGGCAGCCGCTGTCGGGCTGGTGGGGGCATGCGGCGCCGTTCGCGTTCACGCCCGACTACCAGCCTGCGCCCGGCATTGCGCGCTACCTGTGCGGCACGCAGCCGATCCTGAGCCTGACCGGGCTGGAGTGCGGGCTGGACACCGTGCTGGCCGCCGAGCCACTGGGCGGCATGGCCGCGCTGCGCGCGAAGTCGCTCGCGCTGACAGACCTGTTCATCGCGCTGGTGGAACAACGCTGTGCCGGCCACGGCCTGGAATTGGTCACGCCGCGCGACCATGCGCAGCGCGGCTCGCAGGTCTGCCTGTCGCGCAAGGAGGGCGCCTACGCCATCGTGCAGGCCCTGATTGCGCGGGGCGTGATCGGCGACTACCGCGCCGGCGACGCACAGGAAGCGCCGGGCTGCCCACCCGCTTCCTCGCTCCCCTCGGGGGACGGCGCCGGCGTGCCGGGGCCGGGCGGACCAGGTCTGCCGGACATCCTGCGCTTCGGTTTCACACCCTTGTACCTGGGGTACGAAGACGTCTGGAACGCTGTCGAACACATGCGCGATGTGCTGGCCACCGAAGAGTGGCGCCGTCCCGCGTTCAACCAGAAGAACGCGGTGACGTGATGGGGACCGAGAAGATCGTCCACGACGAAAAGGCCCAGCTGGACTTCAGCCGGTCCATGAGCTACGGCGACTACCTGCACCTGGACGAGATCCTGAACGCCCAGCACCCGCTGTCGCCCGCGCACGACGAGATGCTGTTCATCGTGCAGCACCAGACCAGCGAGCTGTGGATGAAGCTCATGCTGCACGAGCTGCATGCCGCCATCCGCGCGATTGCCGGCGACCGGCGCGCCGACGCCTTCAAGATGCTCGCGCGCGTCACGCGCATCATGGAGCAGCTGGTCAGCGCCTGGACCGTGCTCTCGACCATGACGCCGCCCGAGTACAGCGCCATGCGCCCCTACCTCGCGAGCTCCAGCGGCTTTCAGAGCTATCAGTACCGCAGCATCGAGTTCGCGCTGGGCAACAAGAACGCGGCCATGCTGCAGCCGCACGCGCACCGCAGCGACCTGCTCGCCCAGGTCGAGGCCGCCTGGCGCGCGCCTTCGCTGTACGACGAGGCGCTGCGCCTGCTGGCGCGCGCGGGCCTGGGCATTCCGGACGACCGGCTGGAGCGCGACTGGACCCAGCCCTACGAGGCCAGTCCCGCGGTCGAGGCGGCCTGGGCTGCCGTCTACCGCGACCCGCCCCGGCACTGGGACCTCTACCAGCTCGGCGAGAAACTCACCGACATCGAGGACGCGTTCCGGCTCTGGCGCTTCCGCCACGTGACCACGGTGGAGCGCGTGATCGGCTTCAAGCGCGGCACGGGTGGCACGGGCGGCGTGAGCTACCTGCGCAAGATGCTGGATGTGGTGCTCTTTCCCGAGATCTGGTCGGTGCGCACGGCGCTGTAGCGTGCCTCGGCCGGCACCGGCGGTGCGCGCCGCTGCGGTTCAGGCCGGGTGGCCGACCGGGGCAGGCTGGTACGCGGTGGCCCGCACCACGACGCCATCGGCATCGGCGTACACCCAGTCGCCGGGGTGGAACGTGGCTTCACCGAAGTGCACCGCGATGTCGCGTTCGTGCGCCGCGGCCACCGGTGCGCTGCGCGGCGTCGTGCCAAGCGCCTTGACGCCGAAGTCGAACGTGCCGAGCTCCTCGGTGTCGCGCACCGCACCGAAGACGATGGCGCCTGCCCAGCCGTTGCGCCAGGCCAGGCGGGCCGTGGTGGCCCCGAGCAGCGCCGCCCGGCGCAAGCCGCCCCCATCGATGACCAGCAGCTTGCCCTGGCCAGGTTCCATGCAGATCCGCAGGGCTGGGCGGTAGTCGTCCCGGACCCGCAGGGTGACCGCCTGGCCCCAGAAGGTGCGTCGCCTTCCGAAGTCCTGCAGTTCGGCGCTGCACAGGCGGCAGGCGTCGGGTTCGGCGTCGCTGATGTCCGCGGTTGCGTAGCTCATGGGCAGTCCTTGCGGAACGGATCGTCCGGGCTACCGGCGCACATGGGCGGTCACCTGGTTGTGCAGCCCGCCGTCCACGAAGATGTCGGTGCCGTTGATGTAGCGGGCCGCGTCGCTGGCCAGGAAGGCCGCCGCATCGGCGGCGTCCCAGGGTGTTCCCATGGCGCCGGTCGGACTGGTCGCGTGGCGCGTCGCGAGCAGGTGCTCCAGCCCCTGCGTGTGCGCCACTGCGAGTTGCTGGCGCACCAGCGCCGTGTCCATCAGGCCGAGCAGGATGTTGTTGCACCGCACACCGCGCGCGGCGTATTGCAGCGCAACGCACATGCCCAGCGCATTGAGCGCAGCCTTGCTGGCGTGGTAGGCACAGGCCGCATCGCCTGCGGCGCGCGCGCTCGCGATCGACGAGACCTGCACGACCGCACCGCGCCCTGCCTTGGCCATCAGCGGCAGCACATGCTTGAGCGCGAGGAAGGCCGAACGCGTGTTCATGGCGAACGAGCGGTCCCAGTCTTTCAGGCTGAGTTCCTCCGGGCCACCATGGATCACGACGCCGACGTTGTTGACGAGGATGTCGACGTTGCCGTTGAGCGCCTGCGCGCGCTGCACCGCTGCGCAAACCGAGGCCTCGACGCAGACGTCGGCCTCGATCGCCTCGCAGCGCCCGCCGGCCTCCTGGGCGAGTTGCCGGGTGCGCCGGGCAGCGTCGGAATCCTTGTCTGCCGCGAAGACGACCGCACCGCGCTGTGCCAGGCGGATCGCGATCGCCGCGCCGTTGCCCGGCCCTGCCTCGGAGGCGCCGGCGCCGAAGACCAGCGCCGTCCTGTCCTGGAGATCCTGTGTCATCGTGGGTTCATCCTCACTGCGCCATCGATGCGGACGCATTCGCCGTTCATGTAGCCGTTGGTCAGCAGGAATTCGACCAGGCGGGCGTACTCGTCGGGGTCGCCGACCCGTTGCGGGAACGGCACGGAAGCCTCCAGGGCCCTGCGCACGTGTTCGGGGCCACCGCGCAGCATGGGGGTGTCGAAGAAGCCGGGCTTGATGGTGTTGACGCGGATGCCCTCGCTGGCCAGATCGCGGGCGATCGGCAGCGTCATGCCGGCCACGCCGGCCTTGGAGGCTGCATAGGCCGCCTGCCCCATCTGCCCCTCGTCGGCCGAAATGGACGCGGTGTTGACGATGGCTCCGCGCTCGCCGCCCGGCTGCCGGTCCAGCGCCAACATGCCGGCGGCCGACCTGGCGATGCAGCGGAAGGTGCCGAGCAGGTTGATGCGGATCACACGCTCGTAGTCGGCCATGGGGTACTGGCGGACTGCGCCCGTCACCTTGTCGCGCGTTGCCGTCTTGTGCGCATGCACGATCCCTGCGCAATTGACGAGGATGCGTTCCTGGCCATGCGCGTGGCGGGCGCGGTCGAAGGCCTGGTCGATGCTCGCATCGGAATCGACGTCGGCACGGCAGAAGATCCCGCCGATGCGCTGGGCCAGCAGTTCGCCCGCCTCGGTGTCCAGGTCGAACAGCGCCACCCGCACGCCGTTTGCGGCGAGGCGGACGGCCGCAGCCGCGCCCAGGCCCTTGGCGCCCCCGGTGACGACGGCGGACACATGGTCATCGAGCGTCATGCCGGCATCCCTGCCGTCGTGCGGCGCGCGCCTGCCTCGGCGTGCACGCCGTGCGGCATGGCCGTCAGCGCCTGCACGAGTTCACGCTCCAGCGGCTTCTCCGACGCCGTCTTCGGGATCTCCGGCAGCACCTGGAGCAGGCTGGGCACGAAATTGGGCTCCAGTGCGGCCCGGCACGCCCGGAACAGTGCCTGCGCATCCAGCGGCCCGTCGTGCAGCGGGACCACGGCGGCCACGACGTCCTTGTCGCCCGGCGCACCCGACGCGGCGGGCACGCCGTAGACGTACACGTCGCGCACCAGGCCCGATTCGGCGATGGCCTTTTCGACGAAGGCGGTGTTGATGAAGTCGCCGTTGCGCCGCAGGCCGCCGCCCTGTCGGTACACGAAGAACAGCCAGCCGTCGGCGTCCTCGCGCACCACGTCGCCCATGTGCAGCCAGCCGCCCGCGCCCTTGCGCGCGGACGCCTCGGGGTTGCCGACGTATTCGACATGGAACGGCGATCCGTCTGCCGGCCGCAGCCACAGTTCGCCAGGCGTTCCGCGTGGGGTCTGCCCACCTGCGTCGTCGACGATGCGGTACACGAGGTGTGGCGCGATCCGTCCGATGCTGCCGACCGGCCCCTGGCCGAGCGGCTTGATCGCAAGCCCGCCCTCGGCAGAACCGTAGAACTCGAGGACCTGGACGCCGAAGCGCTGTTCGAACTTCTCCCAGATCGCGGCGGGCATGCCCGCCGACACGACGAAGCGGACCGGGTTGTCGGCGTCGTCCGGGCGCGGCGGCTCCGCGTACAGCGTGGTCGTCATGCCGCCGAGCAGCGTGAAGCTGGTGCACCGGTAACGGCGCGTGATGGCCCACAGGCGCGAGCGTGTGAAGCGGCGCGAGAACACGGCGCGCAGGCCGCCCAGCAGGGCCGGCGCGAGGGTAACCTGCAGCGCGTTCGCATGGGTCAGCGACAGTCCGGAGTACAGGCGGTCGTCGTCGCGGTAGCCGAAGCCCTGGAGTGCTGCGGCCGCGGTGTCGCAGAAGCGGCGGTTGGTCAACACGATGCCCTTCGGGTCGCCGGTCGTGCCCGAGGTGTGCATGATCTGCATCGGCTCGTCCCCGTTGTCCTGCGGCACGGGCAGATCCTCGCCGGTGGGCTCGCGCAGCACGGCGTAGTCCTCCACGCGCGGCGACCAGAGGCTGCGGGCCGGGCCCTCATGGGTGGCGAGTGCGATGGTCCATTGCACCGTCGCGCAGCCGTCCACCACGGCCTGTGCATGGGGCAGCGCGTAGTCGGCGGCGATCACGCCGGTGGCCTTCGTGTTGGCGATCATGAAGGCCAGCTTGTGGCCCTTGGTGCGCGGGTCGATCGGCACCAGCACGGCACGCAGCAGCGCGGCCGCGACCATCAGCTCGACGAATTCCGCATGGTTGGCCATGAGCAACGCGACCACGCTGCCGGGCCCGACGCCGCGCCGCCGCAGGCCGCGCGCCAGTGCCTGGCCGTGGTGCCAGAGCTGGCCATAGGTGCGCACCACGTCGGGCACCACGTCGGCGCCTTCGAACATCAGCACCTCGCGCTGCGGGTCGGCCTGGGCGAAGGCGCGGACGATGGAGGCGAGATTGGCGTGTGGGTTCGGCGCCATGGTGTCAGGTCCTCTGCAGAATGCTGATGACGATGGCGGCGGCGTCCTCGCCGATCCATCCACCGCCGTTCTCGGCCAGCGCGGTGCGTGCGCCTTCGACCTGCCGCCTGCCGCAGCGGCCGCGCAGCTGCTCGGTCAGTTCCACCAGCTGCGCGCAGCCGGACGCACCGATCGGGTGGCCCTTGCGCAGCAGGCCTCCCGAAGGGTTGACCGGAACCCGCCCGCCCAAGCGCGTCGCCCCGCTTTCCAGCAGGGCCACGGCCTCTCCGGGCGCGGCCAGGCCCAGGTGTTCGTAGTACATGAGCTCGGCCGGCGCGCCGGCGTCGTGCAGTTCGACCACGTCCAGATCCGCCGGGCCGACACCCGCGGCCGCGTAGGCATCCGCGGCGACGGTCGGCGCCAGCCGCGCTGGGTCATCGGCCGCGTAGTCCCAGCCCGAGGCCAGCACCGACGACAGCACGCGCACCTTGGGTTGCACGCCCAGCCGCGCGGCCGCCTTGGCGGACACGAGCACCAGGGCGGCTGCGCCGTCGCCGATCGGCGCGCACATGGGGCGCGTCAGCGGGTCGACGATGACGGGCGCGGCCAGCACTTCCTCGATGGTCATGACATCCTGGAACTGCGCCTTCGGATTCAGGCTGCCGTGGAACGTGTTCTTGGCTGCCACAGCGGCGAAGTCGCGCTGCGTCGCGCCATGGGTGTGCATGTAGTCGCGTGCCATGCCGGCATACAGGTCCATGAAGAGCGAGCGCGACTGGCCGGCCTGCGACAGATCCGCGGCGCCGCCCGTGCGGGCGAGATTGGCGGCGAGCGCCGCCATGACCTCGTCGATGGACTCCAGGTCCACCGCGCCGTCGAACACCGAGAAGGTGCGGCGCTTGTCCTCGCTGTAGAGCTTCTCGAAGCCGGCGACGAGCACGGTGTCGTACGCACCCAGCGCGATCATCTGGACCGCCTGCTGGAACGCGGTGGCCGAAGTCGCGCAGGCGTTCTCGACGTTGACGACCGGGATGCGCCCGATGCCCATGCTGCGCAGCACCACCTGGCCCGGGACCAGCACCTGCCCGGTCATGACGCCAGCCGCGGCGTTGCCCATGTAGGCGGCCTGCAGCGCGCTGGCGTCGATGCCGGCGTCGGCGAGCGCCTCGCCGATGGCCTCGGCGGCGAGCGACTTGAGGCCGCGGTCGAGAAACTTGCCGAAACGGGTCATGCCCGTGCCGGCGATGAAGACGGGTTCCATGCCGTGGTGGTCGCTCATTCGGGCTTGAAATCGATGGAGCGCAGCAGCGCGCCGTTCCTCTCGAAGTCGGCACGCAGCGATTTCGTCAGCTCGTCCGAGGTGGAGGGCTGCCCGACATCGAGACCGATGTCCTGCAGGCGCTGGCGCGTCGCCGGCTGCTCCAGGATCTTGAAGACAGCCTGGCGCAGCCGTGCCTGCGCCGCAGCCGGCACGTCCGGCGTCGTCCACACGCCCATCCAGATGACCGTTTCCAGGTCCGGCATGCCGAGTTCGCGGAACGTGGGCACGTCGGGCAGGGAGGGCGAGCGCTTCGGCAGGCTGACGGCGAAGGCCTTCAACTTGCCGGACTTGATGAGCGGCAATGAGGTCGACGTGCCATCGAACATCAGCGGCACGTGGCCGCCCATCACATCCGTCAGCCCTGGCATCGAACTCTTGTACGGGACGTGCACCAGGTCGATGCCGGCGGCCCGGTTGAGTTGCAGGCCCATCATGTGCGAGGCGGTGCCTGCGCTGTAGGAGGCGAAACTGATCTTGCCGGGGTTGGCCTTCGCCAGGGCGACCAGCTCGCCCATCGTGTCGGCCTTCAGCGACGGGCTGCCGACCAGCACCAGCCCGAAGCGCGCGAATTCGGCGATCGGCTTGACCTCCTTGGCCATGTCGATGCGCAGCTTGACGATGTGGGGAATCTCGGACACCAGGCCACTGATCGCGACGAGCACCGTAGAGCCGTCGTGCGGCGATTGCATCAGGTCGTTCACGGCGATGGCGCCGCCGCCACCGGGCTTGAGCTCCACGATGGCGGGGCGGCCCAGTTCCTTCTGCAGGCCTTCCGACAGCATGCGCGCGACGATGTCGGAGGCCCCACCGGCAGCACCCGCTGCGACCACGCGCAGCGGCTTGTCGGACGCAGGCTGGGCATGCGCCGCAGGGCCTGCAGTGGCGGCGAACGCCATCGCCATCGCGAGGCAGAGGCGGCGCCGCAGCGCTTTGGAATGGTTGGGCAGTGTCACTCGGGTCTCCTGGTGGTTGTGTGCGGTTGCGGGATGTCGCCGGCGGTGCGGCCAGCCTGCGCAGCTCATTCAGCGGCGCGTTTGCGGGCAGCCGGCGCCTTTCTCGTCCTGGTCGGTGGGGCGGCTGCATGGGCCTTGTTGGCCACGATGCCGTTCCACAGGATCGACAGCAGTGGGGCGGCCTGCGCCGGCAGCGAGTAGCTGCGCCGGCGGTATTCCCACATCAGGAAGGCCCGGTTGAAGATGGCGTTGAAGGCATCGAGGATGACGCGGCTGTCCAGGTCGCACCGCAGTTCGCCCCGCTGCTGCGCGTCGTTGAGCGCGTGGAGCAACCGCTTCATCAGCTGCCTCTGCGCGAAGCTCGGATCGCGAATCCACCGTTCCAGCGGCACCGTCATGAAGATGATGCGGCCGACGTTCGGGTTGTTTTCGTAGAACGCCAGGTGGCGCGTCAGCACGGCGAGCAGCTTGGGTTTCAGGTCGCCTTCCCCGTCGAGGGGCTCCAGGGCGTGGGGATAGAGCCCTTCCAGCCAGTGCTGGATGAACCAGAACAGCAGCGCCTCCTTGTCACCGAAGTAGGTGTAGATCGTGCGAAAGCTCATGCCGGCCTCGCGTGCGATCGTGCGCATGTCGGCGCGGTGGAAGTCCCCGGCCGCGTAGGTTTCCATGATCACGGGCGAGAGGCGGTCCCGCAGGTGGGCCGGGATGCTTTTCTGGGCGGCGGCGGGCGCCGCCGCGGTGCTGGTTCTGGGCATGACCTGTCGGGTGGATAACGTCGTTACCGCAAATGGTAATGTTGTTATCCGCGACCGGAGACAGGGTTAACCCGGGCCGTGCGGCAAGACGGTCGGCCTAGGGAGAGCGGCGAATGCGCTTGCGGTGCTGTGCAGCCGAGCCGCTCACGGCGGAGCTGGCGCAGTGCCCGCGGCTGGCGGCGTCGGGCCGCCGATGAACGCCCGCAGGTCCGCCAGTACCGGCGCCAGCCAGCGCAGCGGCCAGGCCACGGCGCCGACCAGCGTGGCGTGGTTGACGCGGTCGTACAGGCGCAGCGTCACGGGCACGCCGGCAGCCTGCAGCTTGCCGGCCAGCTGGATGGTGCTGCGCTCGGGACTCACGAGCGGGTCCCTGGTTGCCGCACCGAGGAAGGTGCGCGGCGCATCGGCCGGGGCGAATTCGATGGGCTGCGCGCGCGTCGGGTAGTTCGGGTGGAAGAACACCGGCTGCGCGTCGGGGTTGTCCGTGGGAAAGAAGTCGTACGGTCCGGCCAGGCCGATCCAGCCGGCCAGCTCCTGCGGCCGGTGGCCTGTGGCCCCCAGCCAGCGCGGGTCCAATGCCAGCATCGCCGCGTTGTAGCCCCCCGCGCTGTGGCCCATCACGAACACGCGGCCCGGGTCGGCGCCCAGGCGGCGGGCCTGGTCCATGCCATAGGCCAGCGCCAGCGCGCTGTCCTGCAGGAACGCCGGGTAGCGCACCTCGGGGTACAGCCGGTAGTCGGCGACGAGCGCCAGCACGCCCTGCGCGGCCAGCGCTTCGCCCAGGAAGCGGTAGTCGCCGCGCGCCCCGCTGTTCCATGAGCCGCCGTAGAAGAACACCACCATGGGCCAGCCCGCCGCAGGTGGCGCGCTGGTGGGCGTGTAGATGTCCAGGCGCTGGCGCGGTCCGCTGCCATAGGCAACGCCCTCCTGCAGCGTGTAGGTGGAACGGGCCGACAGCGCATTGAGCGCTCCAGCGCCGGAACAGCCGGCCAGCAAGGCAGCGGCGGCCAGGACGCCCGCGAGGACGATTGGACGGAGTGGGGCGAGCAGGGCGTGCAAGGGAAGGGGTCCGGCAGTGAAACGCACCTTGAGTACGCCGTGCCAGCGCTGTCGGATCACTGTGGCGCGCGCTGGCCGGCGCGCTGCGCCGGCGTGTCAGTCGTCGAAGCCGACGAACCGGGCCGCCTCGTCCACCGACTTGCGCTGCGACACCACGGCGTTGGCCGGGAAGCTGTCGTCCGGCCAGCCCATCGCGATGCAGGTCTGGATCACCTGGTCGTCCGGGATGCCGGCCTCGGCCCGCACCACCGGCGACTGCATGATGCCCTGGCTGTTGATCACGCAGCCCAGGCCGCGCGACCAGGCTGCGTTGACGATGGCGTTCACCACGCCGCCGCAGTCGAAGGGCGCGATGTCGCTGCCGTGGATGGCGCGGTCGTAGGTCACGATGATGGAGACGGGCGCGCCGAACTGGCGAAAGCCCCGCAGCACCCAGTCCTGCCGCGCGGCCTTGTCGTCGCGCGCGATGCCCATGGCCGCGAACAGCTGCTTGGCGATGCCGATCTGGCGTTCGCGGTGCACGCCTGCGTAGTCCGGTCCCAGGCGGAACTCGCGCGAGTGGGGGATGCCGGCCAGGTTGCGTTCCACGTTGCCGGCGCGGATGCGGTCCAGCACCGCACCGGTGACGACGTGGAAATTCCAAGGCTGGGTGTTCAGCGAGGTGGGTGCGCGCATCGCCAGCGTCAGCACCTCGCGGATCAGGGCCTTGGGCACGGGTTGGTCGCGGTAGCCGCGGATGCTGCGGCGGTTCTGGACCACCTCGTCGAATTCCATCGCTGTCTCCCCTGGTTCGCGCGGCCTCCCCGGGCCGGCGCGGGGGCGATCATCGGCAGGCCGTGGCCGGCTTGCGATCACGTGCGCGACACGCGGCGCAGTGCGGCGCGCCCGTCGCCCACGCAGCCCGGCCGGCACGCGCCTGAACGCGGGGCTTGCGCCGAGAATGCAGCGCATGGGCCCCCTGCGATTTCTCGCGCTGACCCGGCGCAACCCCTGTGCCATCCTGCTGCTCGTGCAGCTGGCCGGCCTCGTGCTCTATCCGCTGCTGGAAGCCACGCGGGCCGGGCCCCTGGCGCTGGGCAGCCTGGGCATCGTCGTGCTGATCGTCACCACGCACATGGTGCGCAGCACGCCGGGGCTGACCTGGCTCAGCGTGTGCATCGCGTTGCCGGCCATCGCGCTGCTGGTGCTGCAGGCGGTCTGGGAGATGCACTGGCTGCTGCCCTGGTCGGCGGCACTGGAGGCAGTGTTCTATTTCTACGCCGTGGGCAGCCTGATCGCCTACATGCTGGGCGACCTGCGCGCCACCACCGACGAGCTGTTCGCCGCGGGCGCCACGTTCACGCTGCTGGCCTGGGCCTTCGCCCATGTGTTCGTGGTGCTGCAGGCGGTGCAGCCGGGCAGCTTCCTGGCCGCGGTGGACCCACAGGCCCCGCGCAGCTGGACCGAGCTGCTCTTCCTGAGCTTCGCGCTGCTGTCGTCCACCGGCATCGGTGACGTGATCCCGGTGCGCCCCGTGGCCCGCGCCATGGCCAGCCTGGAGATGTTCGCTGGCGTGATCTACCTGGCGGCCGTGGTGTCGCGGCTGATCGGGCTCACGCTGCAGCGGCGCTGACGCTCAGGCCGCGCGCGCGAGCTGCGCCTGCGTCCAGCGCACGATGTCGGCCGCGCCCATGGCACCGGCCTGGCGTGCGATCTCCCGCCCACCGCGGAACAGCGCCAGCGTGGGGATGCTGCGGATGTTGAAGCGCGCGCCCAGGGCCTGGTGCGCCTCGGTGTCGAGCTTGGCCAGCCGCACCTGCGGCTGCAGCTGGGCGGCGGCCTGCTCGAACGCCGGCGCCATCTGCCGGCACGGACCGCACCACGGCGCCCAGAAATCCACCAGTACCGGGATGTCGCTGCGACCGACGTGGCGGTCGAAGCTGGCACCGTCCAGCGCCACGGAACGGCCCGTGAACAGCGGCTGGTGGCACCTGCCGCAGTCCGGCGCCTTGGCCAGGTCGGCCGTGGCGACGCGGTTGGTGGTGTGGCAGTGCGGACAGACGAGGTGCAGCGGCGTGGACATGGCTGCAACTGCGGGGCGCCTGCATGAATTTCAAGCCGTGCCTGGCACGGGTGCAGGCCGGGTGGGCAGGACGCGCCCTTGCCACGGCCCTCGGCGCGCGCCCCCACGGGGCCTTGCCGACCGGTCCGCTGCCTGTGCGCCGGGTGGGCGCGCTGGCCAGGCTGAACGCCGCCCAAGGCCTTGCAAGCCCTGCGGAAGGAGGCGGTCCGGGCAGGCAGGCGGCCCGTGGAGCGGCCCATGGACTGCCGCGCCGTCTGCACGCATGCGCATGGGCGGACCCTGGCAGCAGCATCGTCGGCATCGTTTGAATCCACCACGCCCGAAGCGGCGTACAGGCACGGGCAGACCGTATGAAGACCTTGTCGATGTTCTTACCAGGTACCACGATGCAGCGCACACCACGTCCACTGTTGCTCGGGCTCGCGCTCTCCGGCTCGCTCTCCTGGGCCCAGGACAGCCACCTGCCGGAAGTGCAGGTGCAGGGGCCGCGCGATGCGGCCATCGGAACGGCCGACAGCGCCAGCGAGGGAGCAGCCGAGAAGGCGTCGTTCCAGGCGCGTCCCAAGCTGCGCCCGGGCGACATCGTGGAGGCGGTGCCGGGCGTGGTGGCCACCCAGCATTCCGGCGATGGCAAGGCCAACCAGTACTTCCTGCGCGGCTTCAACCTGGACCACGGCACCGACTTCGCCGTCAGCGTGGACGGCATGCCGGTGAACATGCCCAGCCACGGCCACGGCCAGGGCTTCGCCGACCTGAACTTCCTGATTCCGGACCTGGTCTCCGGCGTGCGCTACCGCAAGGGGCCGTACTTCGCCGACGGTGGCGACTTCTCGCTGGCCGGCACGGCGACGCTGGACTACGTGAGCGCGCTGGACGCGCCGTTCGCCGAGCTGACGCTGGGTTCGAACAACTTTCGGCGCCTGCTGGCCGCCGGCTCGCGCACGGTGCAGGACCAGACCTGGCTGGGCGCCATCGAACTGGAAGGCAACAACGGGCCCTGGGATGTGCCCGAGCGGCTGCGCAAGGCCAACGCCGTGGTGCGCTTCTCGCAAGGCACGCCGTCCCGAGGCTTCAGCGTGACCGGCATGGCCTACCAGAGCCGCTGGAATGCCACCGACCAGATCCCCGAGCGCCTGGTCAGCAGCGGGGAGCTGTCGCGCTTCGGTTCGCTGAACCCGACCGATGGCGGCAAGACCCGGCGGTTGAGCCTGTCGGGCAAGTGGTTCGACCAGAGCGCCGCGGGCAGGACGGAGGTCAGCGCCTACGCCATCGACTACCGCTTCGACCTGTTCTCGGACTTCACCTACTACCTGAACAACCCGGAGCAAGGTGACCAGTTCGAGCAGACGGACCGCCGGCGCGTGTTCGGCCTGCAGGCATCGCGCAGCATGGCCAACCAGCTGGGTGGATTCGATGGCGTGGCCACCTTCGGTGCCCAGTGGCGCGGCGACCGCATCGCCGAAGTCGGGCTGTACAACACGGCGGCGCGCGAGCGCCTGTCCACCGTCCGCAACGACAGGGTGTCCCAGGACCTGGTGTCGGTCCACGCGCAACAGCTGGTCTACTTCACCGAGCGCTGGCGCGGCTATGTGGGACTGCGCGGAGACCTGCTGCGCTACGACGTGCAGGGCCGCGAGGCGGCCTTCGGTGCCGGCAACAGTGGCCGCGGCCGCGACACCCAGCTGAGCCCCAAGGCCGGCGTGGCGTTCACCGTGGCGCCGGCACACGAGCTGTACCTCAACGCCGGCATCGGGTTCCACAGCAACGATGTGCGCGGCGCGACGATCTCTGTCGATCCGCAAAGCGGCCTGCCGGCCGACCGTGTGCCGGCGCTGGTCAAGGGCCGCGGCGAGGAGATCGGCTGGCGCTTCAAGCCGAACGAAGACCTGGTCGCCACGGTGGCGCTGTGGCAACTGCGGCTCGACTCCGAGCTGGTCTATGTCGGCGACGCCGGCTCCACCGAGCCCGGCCGCGCCAGCAGCCGGCGCGGCATCGAGACCACCGTGCGCTGGAAGCTCGACCCGCGCTGGCGCCTGGAAGGCGACGCTGCGCTGTCGCGCGCCCGCTTTCGCGGCGAAGCTCCGCCAGGTGAAGGCAACTTCATCGACAACGCCGTCGAACGCGTGCTTGCGGCTGGCGTGACCTACACCCGAGGCCCCTGGACCGCTTCGCTGCGTCTGAGGTACCTGGGTCCGCGGGCGCTGGACACGGTCGATGCGGTGCGGTCGCGGTCGAGCACGCTCGTCAACGCCGGCGCACGGTACGCGGTGGACAAGCACCTGACCCTCGGCCTGGACGTGTTCAACCTGGCAGGCCGGCGGGGCAACGACATCGAGTACCTCTACGCCTCCTGCACGGCGGGCGAGGTGGCCCGGGGCGACTGCGGCGGCGGCATCGAAGGCCGGCATCTGCACCCCATGGAGCCGCGCAGTGCGCGTGTCAGTGCACGCTGGACGTTCTGACCGGCCCGACGGTGCGGCCGGAGCCCTGCGTCGGCGACCCGTCGGCCGCGTTGCGCGGCCTCGTCGGCCTTATTGCGGCACCAGCCCGGAAGCCTTGACCAGCTCGGCGTGCAGCCGGCTTTCTTCCGCGATGGTCCTGGCGAACTGCTCGGGCGTGGTCGGCGCCACGTCCATGCCCGCCTCGCGCAGCTGGGCCTTGACCTCGTCGCTGGCCAGGATGGCGTGGATCTGCCGGTTCAGCTGGTCGATCAGCGGGCGCGGCGTGCGGGCCGGGGCCAGCATGCCGATCCAGGTCTGGAACACCATGTTGTCGATGCCGGCTTCGCGCATGGTGGGCACGTCGGCGATGAGGGGCGAACGCTGCTCGCTCATGATGGCCAGCGCCGTGAGCTTGCCGGCCTTGATGTGGGGCAGGGCCTCGGGCAGGGGCGCGAACAGCATGTCCACGTTGCCGCCCAGCAGGTCGTTGATGGCCAGCGCCCCGCCCTTGTAGGGGATGTGCACCATGCGCACCTTCATGCGCGTCTCGAACATCAGCGCGGCCAGGTGCTGCGGGCTGCCGTCGCCGGACGAGGCGTAGTTCACGGCTTCGGGCCTGGCCCGTGCCGCGGCCAGCACCGCGCCGGCGTTGGCGAACTTCTGCCGGTCCTTGACCACCAGCACCATGGACTGGTTGGCCAGCTTGGTGATGGGCGCGAAATCGGCCTCGGCGTCGTAGGGCATCTCCTTGAAGATGTGCTTGTTGGTCGTCAGGAACGAGGCCGGCGAGGCCATCAGCGTGTAGCCGTCGGGCGCGGCCTTGGCCACCAGCGGCAGGCCGATGCGGCCCGAGGCCCCGGCCCGGTTGTCCACCACGAAGGGCTGGCCGGTTTGCGCGGCCAGCTTCTGGCCCACCAGGCGGGCGATCATGTCCACGCCACCGCCGGCCGGCAGCGCCACCATGAGCTTGACGGGGTGGTCGGGGTACTTGCCCTGGGCGGCGGCCGGCAGGGCGGTGGCCAGCATGCCAAGCAGGCAGGCCAGCAGGGGAAGGCGGCGTGGGATGGTCATGGCGGCAACTCCAGGGGTGGGGAATGGGCGCATCCTAGGATTCGCCTGCATTGCCGTCCATCACAGCATCAGCAACGTTGCATGCGAAAAATTCGCATGGTTCCCGATGTCCGCCAGGGTGTCAGTCCGTCGCCACCTGCAGCACCAGCTTGCCGAAGTTGCCGCCCGCGAACAGCTTGTTGAGCGTCTCGGGGAACTGGTCCAGGCCCTGCACCACGTCCTCCCTGCTCTGCATGCGGCCGTCCTTCAGGTAGCCGGCCAGTTCGGCGATGGCCTGCGGGAAACGGTCGGCGTAGTCGAACACCACCATGCCCTCCATGCGCGCGCGGTTCACGAGCAGGCTCAGGTAGTTGCGCGGCCCGGCGCCCGGCATGCTGTTCGCGTTGTTGTACTGGCTGATGGCACCGCAGACGATCACGCGGGCCTTGCGCGCGAGCCTGGCCAGAACCTGGTCGAGGATATCGCCGCCCACGTTGTCGAAGTACACGTCCACACCGTTCGGGCAGTGCTGCTTGAGGCCCTCGCGCACGGCCCCGGGGCCGGCCTTGTAGTCGATGCAGGCGTCGAAGCCGAGCTCGCGCACCACCCAGTCGCACTTGGCCTGGCCGCCAGCGATGCCGACCGCGCGGCAGCCCTTGATCTTCGCGAGCTGGCCCACGGTCTGGCCCACGGCACCGGCGGCGGCCGAGACCACCACGGTCTGGTCGGGCTGCGGCTGGCCGATGTCCAGCAGGCCGAAGTAGCCCGTCATGCCAGGCATGCCCAGCACGTTGAGCCATTGCCCGACCGTGCCCAGGCGCAGGTCGATCTTCACGAGGCCGGCGCGCTGGATGGCGTCCTGCGGCAGCAGCGCGTATTCCTGCACGCCCAGCGTGCCGTAGACCATGTCGCCGGCCACGAAGGCCGGGTTCTGCGAGGCGACGACGCGGCCCACGCCACCTGCGCGCATCACCTCGCCGATGGCCACCGGCGGGATGTAGCTGCGGGCGTCGTTGAGCCAGCCGCGCATAGCCGGGTCCAGCGAGAGCGACAGGGCCTTGACCAGCACGCCGCCTGCAGCCGGCTCGGCCACCGGCTCGGCGGTGAAGTTCCAGTGCTCCCGCGTCGCGGTGGTCTCGGGGCGTCTGGCCAGGCGGACCTGGTGGTTGACGAGGGTCTCGGTCATGCGCTTGTCTCCGTTGTGCAATGGCGCGGCATGCTAGCGCGGCTCAGCCCGGCGCGGACGATCCTCGCACCACCAGCTGTCCCGCGAGCAACAGCCGCCGCGCCGGCCCCGCGTGGCCCTGCAGCCGCTCGATCAGGCAGCGCGCCGCCCCCTCGCCGATGGCATCGGTGGGCTGGGCGATGCAGGTCAGCCCCGGGCCGATCAGCGGGGCCCAGTCCGGATCGTCGAAGCCGGCGAACCCCAGATCGGTGCCGAACTGCCAGCCGAGCTGGCGCACCGCGCGGGCCACGCGCAGCGTGACCACGGCGTTGCCCGCCACCACGGCCGGGCGGCGCCGCTTGCCGGCGCGCTGGCGCAGCGACACCAATGCTGCCACCAGCGCTGCATCTGCGCCTTCGGCGCTTTCGAACACGCTGCCGCCCACGGGGGGCTGCAGGCAGGCGGCGAAGGCAGCCGAGCGCTCGCGCCGGGTGCTGACGCCGGCCACGGGTTCGGTCACGTACAGCAGCTCCTGCCAGCCGCCGGCCTGCAGGTGGCTGCACAGCTGCGCCATGGCGCCGGCGTTGTCCAGCGCCACGAAATCGGTCTGCATGCCGGTGTGGCGGCGGTCGATCAGCACCACCGGCTTGCCCTGCGCGGCCACGGCGTCGGGCACGCTGTGGCCGCGGCCCAGCGTGTTCAGGATGAAACCGTCCACCTGGTAGCCGGCCAGCGCGCCGATGGCCTCGCGCTCGCGGCCGGACTCGTTGCCCAGGTTGAACAGCATCACGAGGTAGCCGGCCTCGCGGCAGGCCCGCTCGGCGCCGCGCAGCACGGCCACGGAGTAGGGGTTGGCGATGTCCGCCACCACGAGGCCGATCAGGCGCGAGCGCCCCCGGCTCAGCGCCTGGGCCATGGGACTGGGCGCGTAGCCGAGCTGGTCGATGGCGGCCTGCACGCGCGCGGCGATGTCTGGGCTCAACAGCCGCTCGCGGTGGTTGAAGAAGCGCGAGACCGTGGCCTTGGAGACGCCGGCTGCGGTGGCCACGTCCGAGATGGTCGGACGGGCTGCGCTCACCGCAGCACCTTCGGGCCTGCGGTCCGTCCGGCCGGGCCGGAGCGCGCTTGCGGGGGGCGGCCCGGCGCGGCGCTCATGCTGCAGCGGTGTCGTATGGTGCCGTGGGTTGCTCGCCGGCCAGCACCTGCAGCAGGTTGGTCACCGCCAGCGCCGCCATGGCGTGGCGCGTCTCGGCCGTGGCCGAGCCAATGTGCGGCAGCGGCGTCACGCGCGGGTGCGTGCGCAGCGGTGCGTCGGCGGGCAACGGCTCCTTGGCGAACACGTCCAGCCCGGCCGCGCGCAGCGGGCCGTGGTCCAGCGCATGCAGCAGCGCGGCCTCGTCCACGGTGGCGCCGCGCCCGCCGTTGACGAAGATGCTGCCGGGCTTCATCTGCGCGAACACACCAGCGTTCAGCATGCCGCGCGTGGCTGCCGACAGCGGCAGCATGGCCACCACGAAGTCGGCGCGTGGCAGCAACTCGGCCAACGGCGTGTGCCGTGCCTTGCCTGCCAGCTCCGGCGCCTGCGCTGCCAGGTCGACCGGCCGGCGCGCGTGGTAGAGCACCTGCATGTTGAATCCCAGTGCCGCCCGCCGCGCGATTGCCTGGCCGATGCGACCGAAGCCCAGCAGGCCGAGGGTCTTGTGGTGCACGTCCCAGCCATACAGGTCCTCGCCCACGCTCCTCGTCCAGCGGCCTTCGCGGACCAGGTTCGCCAGCTCGACCATGCGCCGGCTGGTGGCCATGAGCAGGCCGAACACGGTGTCGGCCACCGTCTCGTCGAGCACGCCCGGCGTGTGGCACAGCACGATGCCGCGGCGCTGCAGTTCGGCCAGCGGGTAGTTGTCCACGCCGACCGAGACGCTGGAGACCACGCGCAGGCGCGGCGCCTTGTCCAGCAAGGCCGGCGTGATGGGGTAGCTCGCGCCGACCAGACCGTCGGCCTGCGGCAGCGCGGCCTCGAACGCGGCAGGGTCGGCCTTGGGGTTGGTGACGGTGACCTCGTGCACGGCCTGCAGCCGCGCGAGCTGGTCGGGCGGAAGTGCGCCGAACACGACGACGTGCCGGCGCGTTGCCTCGGTGGCGCCTGCGGTGCGGTCGCCCGGTGGCGGCAGGGGGGCATTCACAGCGCCGTCTCCGCGAGTTGCGCGCGTGTGGGCAGGCCCTCGGTGTCGCCGATCACCTGCACGCAGCGCGCGCCGATCCAGGCGCCGCGCTGCACGGCCTGCGGCACCGTCCTGCCTTCCAGCAGCGCGCTGACCACACCGGCCGCGAAGCCGTCGCCGGCGCCCACGGTGTCCACGACCTTGTCCACGGCCACGGCCGGCACGCGGCCGGTGCCGGCCACGTCGCTGTCGTAGTAGGCGCCATCCTTGCCGAGCTTGACCACCACCAGCCTGGCACCTTGGGCGCGGTAGAACGCTGCCACGCGCTCGGGCGCGGTCTCGCCCGTCAGGATCTCGCCCTCCTCGATGCCCGGCAGCACCCAGTCGGCGCGGGCAGCCAGGCCGTTGATGGCCTGCACCATGGCCTCGCGGCCTGGCCACAACGTGGGACGCAGGTTGGTGTCGAACGAGATGGTGCGGCCGGCGGCGCGCGCGATCTCCATGCTGCGCACGGCGGTGGGCAGCGTGGTGGCCGAGATGGCCGCGAAGACGCCCGTGGCATGCAGGTGGCGCGCGCTGCGCAGCCACGCCTCGTCGATGTCGGCCGGGGTCATCTGGCTGGCGGCCGACCCCTTGCGGTGGTATTCGACCGGCGGGTCGCTGCCGTCCGTCACGCGGCCCTTGAACTGGAATCCCGTCCTCTGCGCCGCGTCGCAGACCACATGGCCGCAGTCGATGCCTTCGGCCTGCATGCTGCGCAGCAGGTAGCGGCCCATGCTGTCGGTGCCCAGGCGGCTGGCCCATCCGACCTTGAAGCCCAGGCGCGCCAGGCCGATGGCGAAGTTGGTCTCGGCGCCGGCCGTGCGCTTGAGGAAGCCGGTGCAGTCCTCCAGCGGGCCGGGCTGGTCGGCGACCAGCAGCATCATGGCTTCGCCGAACACGGCGACGTCGAAGGTGGGTGCGTCGTTCATCAGGAAACTCCAGCCTTGCGGCCTGCGTTGCGGGCGCCTGCCCGGGGCTGGCCGGTGCTCACAGGATCTGCCCGAGGAATTGCCGGGTCTTCTCGTGCTGCGGGTTCCCGAAGAACTGCTCCGGTGGCGCCTGCTCGATGATCTTTCCCTCGGCCATGAAGATCACGCGGTCGGCCACGCTGCGTGCGAAGCCCATTTCGTGCGTGACGCACAGCATGGTCATGCCATCCTCGGCCAGCGTGATCATGGTGTCCAGCACCTCCTTGACCATCTCGGGGTCGAGGGCCGAGGTCGGCTCGTCGAACAGCATGATCTTCGGGCTCATGCACAGCGCGCGCGCAATCGCCACGCGCTGCTGCTGGCCGCCCGAGAGCTGGGCCGGGTACTTCTTCGCCTGCTCGGGGATGCGCACGCGGGTGAGGTACTTCATCGCCACTTCTTCGGCCTGCTGCTGTGTCATGCCGCGCGAGCGCATCGGCGCCAGCGTGCAGTTCTCCAGGATCGTCAGGTGCGGGAACAGGTTGAACTGCTGGAACACCATGCCGACCTCGGCGCGTACACGGTCCACGTTCTTGCCGCCCGCGGTCAGTTCAATGCCGTCCACGGTGATCCTGCCCTGCTGCACGGCTTCGAGCCGGTTGATGCAGCGGATCAGCGTGGACTTGCCCGAGCCCGAGGGCCCGCAGACCAC
>CAJYRH010000457.1 GCA_913776795.1 uncultured Pseudorhodoferax sp.
CCATGGCCGCCCTCGCCGTGCGCTGGAAGCCCTGGCCCGGCATGGCCGGCGTGGACCAGACCGAGCAGGCGCTGCGCGCCAACCCGTCCACGCGCCGCCTGCTGCTGGAGCAGGGCCAGGTGGACCAAGCCATCGCCGGCGCCGCTGCGCACATGCCGCGCACCTACGTCTGGCCCTACCAGCTGCACGCATCCATCGGCCCGTCCTGCGCATTGGCGCACTGGCACGGCGAACGCGCCGAGGGGCCGGTGGCCACGGTGTGGGCCGGCACGCAGAACCCGCATGTGCTGCGCGCAGACCTGGCCGTGCTGGCCGGCGTGGCCGACGCACGCATCGACGTGGTCCGCATGGAGGCGGCGGGCTGCTACGGCCGCAACGGCGCTGACGACGTGGCGGCCGATGCATTGCTGCTGTCGCGCGCGGTCGGCCGCCCCGTGCGCGTGCAGCTCACGCGCGCGCAGGAAAGCGCCTGGGAGCCCAAGGGCGCAGCCCAGCTCATGCAGGTCGACGGCGGCCTCAACGCCGACGGCACACCGGCCGCCTACGACTTTCAGACCGCCTACCCGAGCAACGGCGCGCCCACGCTGGCGCTGCTGCTCACGCGCACGGTAGAACCCGTGGCCAGGGCCTTCGAAATGGGCGACCGCACCGCGGTGCCGCCTTACGCCTACGCGAACCTGCGCGTGGTCGCCAACGACATGGCGCCCCTGCTGCGGGCCTCCTGGCTGCGCGGTGTGTCGGCCCTGCCCAACTCTTTCGCGCACGAGTCCTACATCGATGAGCTGGCCACCGCCGCCGGTGTCGATCCGGTGGACTACCGGCTTCGCCATCTGCCCGATGCACGGGCGGCAGAACTTGTGCGCGCCACGGCCGCCAGGGCTGGCTGGAAGCCGCACACGGCGCCGCAACAGCAGCCCGCGGAGGGCGAGATCCTCAAGGGCCAGGGCTTTGCCTATGCGCGCTACATCCACAGCAAGTTCCCGGGCTTTGGTGCCGCCTGGGCTGCCTGGGTGGCCGACGTGGAGGTGAACCGGCGTACGGGGGAGGTGCACGTCAGCCGCGTCGTCGTGGGCCATGACGCAGGTCTTATGGTCAACCCGGCCGGCGTGCAGCACCAGGTGCACGGCAATGTGCTGCAAACCACCAGCCGTGCGCTCAAGGAACGTGTGCAGGTGGAGCCCGGCACCGGCGTCACGCTGAACCGCGAATGGGGCAGCTACCCGCTGCTGTCGTTCCGCGAGGTGCCGGTCGTCGAGGTCATGCTGATGCCGCGCCCAGGCGAACCGCCGCTGGGCGCGGGCGAATCGGCCTCCGTGCCCGGCACGGCGGCAATCGCCAATGCCATCTTCGATGCGACCGGCGTGCGCCTGCGTGCACCGCCGTTCACGCCCGAGGTCGTCCGTGCGGCGCTGCACCAGGGGCAGTTGCCTGCGACACCGCCAGAGCCCGTGCAACAGGCTGAGCAGGCCGAAAAGCCGCCGCGCGCGCCCTCCAGCCTGCCGGCGGATGCGCCCCTGCCGCGCCGCAAGCCTGTGTGGGCCGTGGCGCTGGCCCTGGTGGTCGGCGGCATCGCCACCGTGGCCAGCCTGGCTGGATGGCGCAGCGCCATCGCGCCTGCGGGGCGCCCAGCCCTGGACACCTACAGCGCCGCCACCATCGAGCGTGGCCGCCTGCTGGCGGCAGCCGGCGACTGCGTGGTCTGCCACACCGCGCCCGGCGGCCAGCCCAACGCCGGCGGGCGCGCCATGGAAACGCCGTTCGGCACGGTCTACACCACCAACCTCACGCCCGACCCGGCCACCGGCATCGGTGCCTGGTCGCTGGCCGCCTTCCAGCGCGCCATGCGCGACGGCATCTCGCGCGACGGCCGCCACCTGTACCCGGCCTTCCCGTACACGGCCTTCACGAAGATGACGGACGAGGACCTCACTGCGGTCTACGCCTACCTGATGGCCCAGCCGGCCGTGGCGCACCAGCCGCCCGCCACACGACTGCCCTTCCCGTTCGGGCTGCGTCCGCTGCTGGCGGGCTGGAATGCGCTGAACCTGGACGCAGGCGCCTGGAAGCCGGATCCGACGCAGGCGCCGGAGTGGAACCGCGGCGCCTACCTCGTCAATGGCGTGGGCCACTGCGGTGCCTGCCACACCCCGCGCGATGCGCTGGGTGCGGAGCGCGGCGGCGCTGCCTTCCTGTCCGGCGCACTGATCGACGGTTGGGAAGCGCCGGCGCTGACCGTCCTGTCCAAGGCGCCCGTGCCGTGGACCGCGGACAGCTTCTACGACTATCTGCGCCATGGCCACAGCCGCGAACATGGCACTGCCACCGGTCCCATGGCGCCCGTGGTTCAGGGGCTGGCGGCGCTGCCCGACACCGACATCCGCGCGATGGCGACTTACCTGGCTTCCTTCCAGCTGCGCAGTGCGCAGCCAAGCGCAGTGGCTTTGCACGCAGGGGCGCTGCCCGGGCCGACGCAGCGCCTGTTCGACAACGCCTGCGGCGCCTGCCACCACGATGGCGACGGCCCCAAGCTACTGGGCCTGAACCTGCCGCTCGCGCTGTCGACCAAGCTGCACAGCGACCGGCCCGACAACCTGTTGCGCGTGATGCTGGAGGGTGTGCGAGAGGCCTCGGGGCCTGACATCGGATTCATGCCTGGATTTGCGAGCAACCTCTCCAACGAGCAGATCGCCTCGCTCGCGGGCTTCCTGCGTCAACGGCATGCACCGGACAAGCCGGCCTGGGAGGGCCTGGCCGCGCGCACCGCCGAACTGCGCGCAGGCCACTGAGGTGTCCGGCGACTATTCAGGCGCCGCCGCTCCGGGCTCCCCGGCAGCCTGCGGAAGGTGCAGACTGAAAAACACCAGCAGCAGGAACAGGAAGGCCACCCGCGGCATGTCCATGATGCTGCTGACCATCCCCAGCGCACAGGCGCCGGCCATGCCTGCCGCAAGGTACGGCGCCAGCGGCTGGCTGCGGGCCGCGCCGAACGACACACGCCACAACGCCAGCGCCACGGTGGCAGCGAACACCAGCAACGCCGGCATGCCGCGCTCGATCAGCCACTCCAGGTACAGGTTGTCGATGTGCCAGGGCAGAAAGTAGCCATCGACCACCGGGAACCAGTGCGTCAGACCCTCTTCGAAACCCGCGTTGCGCAGCATCAGTTCGTGCGGGCCGGCCATCAGGGAGAGGTTGTCCAGATCCACCACCCCGCCGGGCCGGGTGACAGCGACCTCCAGGCTCGCACGGCGCGGCGCCCACGCCACGCCGGCTTCAAGCGATGGGCCGGCCAATTCGAGCTCCACACGCTGCCATGCGCCGTCCGCGCCGCCACGCACCGTCAAATGGCGCACCTGGCAATCGCCTTCGTAAAGCAGATGGCGCTCGCACACAAGCAAGCGCAGCCGCGTGGGTTGCGCCATGCGCACATCCAGCCCAACGCGGTAGCGCACTCCCGGCACCAGCGCCACCTGCTGCGTCACGGCGTACCGACCTGCCAGTTGCTGGCGTGTCGGCGGGCCATGCAGGCGCAGGAAATGGCCGCCAGGGCGGGCCGTATCGGCCAGCACCACGCCGGCACCCGGAAATTCGCCCGCGCGATCGATGTCTGCATAGTGCTCGGGCAGGCGCCCCAACCCGATGCCGGTGACCCATGCGGAGGGCGTCTGCAGCACCGACACGCCGCGCACCCAATGCGCCAGGCGGCTGCCGAAGTCCTCCCTGGCGGCGCCGAGCCGGTCGAACAGGAAGCTGCTGGCCAGCGCCATCAGCAGCACCTGGGTCACCAGCAGTCCACGCAGGACCGTGTTGGCACGCCTGAGCCATGGCGGCCCCGGATCGGCCGATGCGCTGGTCGGCTGCCGGCGCAGCAGCAACCACGCCACGGCCAGGGCGCCCCCGACCGCACCGTAGACGCCGCGCGCGAAGGTGGTCAGGCAGGCATAGGCCAGGACCATGGCCAGCACGGCAGCGCCAGCCCACGCAAGCGGACGCCGCGCCGACACCACTGCCCAGACTGCAAATGGGGTGGCCAGTGCCAGATAGCCGTCGATCGCGGCGCCACCCACGTGCATTTCCCAGAACAGGCCGGTGATCCGGTAGTCGGATGCGAAGTTCAGCAGGCCCGGGAGGACCTGGCGCTCCCAGAGCACGCCAACCGCGAATGCAGCCAGCCCGGCGACCATGCCGGCGCCCAGGGACCGCTGCGCGGCGATGGGCGAACGCTGCATGGCATCGCGCAGCAGTGGCAACGCCAGCAGGGCATACGCCAGCGACTTGCCGACCCGCAGGCTGTTCGCGAACGCGGTGTAAGGGCCTGTGGCATGCAGGGGCGGCCGATGCACATCGCCCCACGCCAGCCACAACCCCACCACCAGCGCCAGGCCCAGCGCCAGCAGCAGGGCGTCACGCAGAATCCAGCGCGCCCACACCGCCCGCGGGCCACGCTGCATGGCCAACCGCACGTGCCCGGCCGCCAGCGCCGCCAGGATCAGCAGGTCGGTTTCGTCGGTGGCGATCGAGCCGGTCCAGGGCGCAAGACTCAGCCATGGCGTGCATGCGGGCAGCGCAAACAGCCATGCGCTCCGCCATCGCCAGGCCACGCACAGCCAGAGCAGCCAGACAGCGCAAGCCAGGGCCGGAGCCAGCGGGTGCCGCACGCTCAGCCACAGGCCGAGCACGCCGCACAGCAGGCCTGCCAGGCCATGCAGTCCCCTCAGGGTGCGCGAACTCTGATGGCCACGCTCCCGACCGGGCACCGCAGCCGCAACAATTTCAAACTTTGCCGACAAAATGCGCCCGGAATCGAAACAGCGGATGCTGCACTGCAGCATCACCGTACCAGATCGTTAAGATCGCGGCTTTGCTGCCACGGGGCGGCATTGTCCTCGCCCAATCTCTGCACACCATGAAAATCACTGTCGTTGGAACTGGCTATGTCGGCCTCGTGAGCGGAACCTGCCTGGCCGAAGTCGGCAACGACGTTCTCTGCCTGGACGTGGACCCTGAAAAGATCCGCATCCTGGAGGAAGGCGGCATCCCGATCTACGAACCCGGCTTGCAGGAAATGGTGCGCCGCAACGTTGCGGCCGGCCGGCTGAACTTCACCACCAGCGTCGAAAAGGCGGTGGACCACGGCACCATCCAGTTCATCGCGGTCGGCACGCCGCCGGACGAGGACGGTTCCGCTGACATGAAGTACGTGCTGGCCGCGGCGCGCAACATCGGGCGCCTGATGACGGACTACAAGGTCGTCGTCGACAAGAGCACCGTGCCCGTAGGGACGGCCGATCTGGTGCGTGCCACGGTGGCAGAGGAGCTGCAGAAGCGCGGCACCGAGGTGCCCTTCAGCGTGGTCTCCAACCCCGAGTTCCTCAAGGAAGGCGCGGCCGTGGACGACTTCATGCGCCCGGACCGCATCGTCGTGGGCGCAGAGGATGAGCAGGCCATCCTTCTCATGAAGGCCTTGTACGCCCCGTTCCAGCGCAACCACGAGCGTCTGATCGTCACCGATGTCAAGAGCGCCGAGCTGACCAAATACGCTGCCAACGCCATGCTGGCCACGCGCATCAGCTTCATGAACGAGCTGGCCAACCTGGCCGAAAAGCTGGGGGCCGACATCGAGATGGTGCGCCAGGGCATCGGTTCGGACCCGCGCATCGGCTACCACTTCCTCTACCCGGGCTGCGGCTACGGCGGCTCCTGCTTCCCCAAGGACGTCAAGGCGCTGATCAAGACCGCCGCGGACAAGGCCGACATCGACCTCAAGGTGCTGACGGCGGTGGAAGAAGCCAACGACCTGCAAAAGCACGTGCTGACAGGCAAGATCAAGGCGCACTTCGGTGATTTGAAAGGCAAGCATTTCGCGCTGTGGGGTTTGGCGTTCAAGCCCAACACCGATGACATGCGCGACGCGCCCAGCCGCACGCTGATCGCGGACCTGCTGGGCGCGGGCGCCACCATCACGGCCTACGACCCGGTGGCCATCCACGAAGCGCAGCGCATCTTCGGCGACAAAGATGGCCTGCGCTACGGCGACAGCCCCATAGCCTGCCTGGAGGGTGCCGACGCGCTGGTCATCGTCACGGAGTGGAAGGAGTTCCGAAGCCCGGACTTCGACGCGATCAAGGCCAAGCTCAAGACTCCTGTGATCTTCGACGGCCGCAACCTGTACGATCCGAAATTCGTGCGGGCGATGGGATTGACTTACCTGCCCATCGGGCGCTGACGCAGCGCAGCGGATCGCCAACAGCGATCTGTTACAAGCCAATGCGGCTGACGAACAACAGATTCGTCGGCCAGCCGCACAGCGACACCGCGCTGATTTGGAAGTTCCGCAAGCCTTCCTGCCGTGCCAGTGCCCCAAGGTCCGATCTGGTCAGCAGGTTCAGGTTGTCCTCGCTTGCGAAAAAGTCCCGCCCCAAAGCGCGTAAACAACGGCGAAACATGGCTGCCGGCAGCCAATGCAGGACGGGCAGAACCGTGTGGAACTCTACCGGAAACCACCGATTGGGCGTGGTCACGAACACGCCCTTGCGGGCGACGCGGTGGGCCTCGCGCAGGAAATCTCGCTGACGCGCCGATGCGCCAACATGCTCGAGCACTGCGCTCGAATGCACAAAATCGAAACTCTTGTCTGCAAACGGCAGGGCACGGCCGTCGGCCCTGACGAAACGCACACCGGGATAGGCCTGCTCCAAGAATCCAGCGTCGTCGACTCCGACGGCAGTGATCGCCGCCTTGTATGGATACCAAGCTTCCAAATAATTGGAATGGT
>CAJYRH010000458.1 GCA_913776795.1 uncultured Pseudorhodoferax sp.
TGCGGGCCAGCGCTGCGCCCGTGCGCGCGGCGGCCCGTGGTCAACCGGCCACGCGCAAGGCGGCGGCCTCTGCCAGGCAGCCGGCCAAGAAGCGCGCTGCGCGCTGATCAGGCGGCCTGCTCGGCCGGGCCCAGCCGCGGCGCACGCCGCAATGCCACCGCATCGACCTCGGCCAGCGACGGCTCGCCGCGCACCAGCCGAAACAGCCGCATCGAGTCGCTGACGCCCTGGGCCCGGCCCTGCAGCGATTGGGCGGCCGCCGCCAGTTGTTCCACGAGCGCGGCGTTCTGCTGCGTGATGCCATCGATCTGGTTCACGCCCTCGTTGATCTGCGCAATGCCCTGCTGCTGCTCGCGCGCGGCGGTGCTGATCTCGTCGAGCGCGGTACGCACCTTGGCCACCGAGGACAGCGCCTGCTGCATGCGCTCGCGTGCCTCGCCCGTGCGGCTGGCGCCCTGCCCCACACGCGTTGCCGACTCGACGATGAGCGCGCGGATCTCGCGCGCCGCGCCGGAGCTGCGCTGCGCCAGGGCACGCACTTCGGAGGCGACGACGGCAAAGCCGCGACCGCTCTCGCCGGCGCGTGCCGCCTCCACCGCCGCATTGAGGGCGAGGATGTTGGTCTGGAAGGCCACGCCCTCGATCAGCTGGACGATCTCGCTGATCTGCTTGGACGACGACGTGATGCGCTCCATGGTTTCGGCAGCAGCCAGCACCGCGGCGTTGCTGCGCTCGGTCACCTCGGCGGTGGCGTGCGCCAGTTCGGCACCGCGTGCCGCCGAAGCCGCACTTTGCTGCACCGTGCCGTTGATCTCGTCCATCGACGCTGCCGTCTGCTGCAGGCTGCTGGCCTGCGATTCGGTGCGGGCAGACAGGTCGTGGTTGCCGGCAGCGATCTCGCCCACTGCGTCGCCGAGCTGGCGTACCTCCGACCGCACGTCGGACACGACAGTGCGCAGGTTCACGGACATCTGCATGAGCGCGCGCTGCAGCCGGCCTACGGCACCCGTGGCATCCGTCGCCACCCGGTGCGAGAGGTCGCCGGAGGCCAGCCGGTTCGCATCCACCACCAGGCCCCTGAGCGGTGCGAGCATCAACTGGCGCACGCCCCAGACGGCGGCCGCCGTGGTGACGGCTGCCACGGCCAGGACCGCTGCATCCGGCAATCCGGCCCAACTGGCCAGCACGACGGCGGCCGACGCCGTGAGCTGCAACGCCAGCAACTTGCCGTTGGCCTGCGGCCTGAGGCCCTGCAGCAGCCTGCCCCGCAGGTCGCGACGCCTGACCTCGCCGCGTTGCAGCACGTGGCGCAGCCGGCCATCGGCCGCCTCCTGGCGCATGCTGGCATAGAGCCGTTCGGCGGACTGCACCGCGTCGCGCGCCGCGTGCGTGCGCACCGACAGGAAACCGGTGATACGGTCGCCGTCCATCATCGGCGTGGCGTTTGCCTGCACCCAATAGTGGTCGCCGTTCTTGCGCCGGTTCTTGACCAAAGCACTCCATGGTGATCCTCCCTGGATCGTGGCCCACATGTCGCGAAACGCCTCCGCCGGCATGTCCGGATGTCGCACGAGGTTGTGGGGCTGGCCCAGCAGCTCGTCGCGCGTGAACCCGCTGACTTCGATGAAGGCCGGATTGCAGTAGGTGATGCGGCCCTTGAGATCGGTGACCGAGACCAGCGTCTGGTCGACTGGAAATTGGTACTCGCGCCCGCTGATGGGCTGGTTGTTGCGCATACGTTCCCCCACACGTTGGTCGGTCCGCAGAGTCTAGTCACATAAACACACAAATAGAATCAAAAATTCGTCCGGCGTGCGCTCGAATTGACATGCATCAAGCGTTGGCTTGTTTTGTGTCGTACGGCGCCGCCGCGGGTACGCTGGGGAGCGAAGCTGCCTCGCCAGCCGCCCCGCCCTTGACAGAGTTGGTGGCGCGGGAGCTGCGCCAGCATGCCGGCGGCCGAGCCGCGGGCCGGGGATCTCCGCCCTTACGTGTTCTTGCGTCCCGATCGCAGCTGGTTGAGTGCCGGCGGACGGCGCCGGTCTTCAGCACTGCGGACGCATGCAGCGGCTCGAAGTCCCTATTGCCCCGTGGCCGCAGCCCCCGGCACTGCAGAAGGCCGTTCGATGCCGCAGCCCGCCCGTCCTCGATGATCGAGGCCCGGCCTGCGCGCAGGAAATCGATCCGCGCGCGTGAGCACCGCATGCTGCTCAGAGCTTGAAGCGCTCCTTGGCCTTGCGTGCGAACACGTTCGTGAACAGCCGGGCAGGATCGACACGCAGACCTTCGATCTCCGGATCGAAGCTGGCCAGCGTGCGTACCGCCGTGACACCGCCGTCCTCGGGCACGAGGCCGTCGGGCGAAATGGTGTCGCGCACCTTCTGGAACGACGCAAGGTACAGCGCGCGGTCGCCCAGCAGATAGTTCTCGGGCACGGTACGCACGATGTCGCCGGGACCGGCGGTCTGCAGCCACTTGAGCGCATGCACGATGGCGTGGGCCAACGCCTGGCAGGTGCGCGGGTGGTTGGCAATGAACGCGGTGGACGCGTACAGGCAGGCGGCCGGCATGTTGCCGCCGAACAGCGCCTGAGAACCCTTGAGGGTGCGCGTGTCCGCCACGATGCGCACGTCGCCGTGCTGTTCGAGCATGGTCATCACCGGCTCGGTGTTGCTCATGGCATCCAGCTCGCCCGCGCGCAGTGCCACGAGGGCCTCCGCCCCGGTGCCCACGCCAACGAAGCGCGCATCCTGCGGCTTGAGGCCGGCCCTGGCGAGCAGCAACTGCGCCACCATGTGGGTGGAGGTGCCGGGCGCGGCAACGCCGATGCTGCGCCCGCGCAGGTTGCCGATGCCCTGGTACTGCGGCAAGGTGCGCGTGGAGACACCCATCGCAATCTGCGGCGCGCGCCCCTGCAGCACAAAGGACTGGTAGGCCTGGTTGCGGCTGCGCAGCACCACCATCGCCTCGAAGGGCCCGGCTCCGATGTCGGCTGCTCCACTGGCCACGGCCTGCACCGCCTGCGCACCGGCAGCATGGTCCTCGACCACCACGTCCAGGCCCTCGGCCTTGAAGTAGCCGAGCTGCTCGGCGATCGTGAGCGGCAGGTAGTAGAAGGTGGCCTTGCCACCGACGGCCAGGGTCAGCCGCGGCTTCTCCGGCCGCTCCTGGGCCCGCAAGGCCGGCGCCGCCATGCACGCGGCGCCCGCAAGGCCTGCGGCCACGATGCAGCGTCGTCGGGGGGCGGGCGTCTGCATGGTTCTGGTTCTGGACACAAGGCCGGTCCAGCATAGTGAGCCGGCACCGGGCGCGTCATCCGGAACATCCCCTTTCGGGAAAGCACGTAAGCGGTGCTGCGGATGGCGCCGCGCAACGCGCGGCCGTCAGCGCCGGTCCACCAGTGCGTGCGCGATGGTGGAGAGGTCCACGTACTCAAGTTCGCTGCCGGCAGGCACGCCGCGGGCAAGGCGCGTGACGGCCAGCCCGCGCGACTTCAGCGCCGCGGCGATGGCGTGGGCCGTGGCCTCGCCTTCGGCCGTGAAGTTGGTGGCGAGGATCACCTCCTGCACCGCACCGTCGCAGGCGCGCTCGACCAGTTCGTGCAGGCCGATGTCCCGCGGGCCGATGCCGTCGAGCGGGCTGAGCCGCCCCATCAGCACGAAGTAGCGCCCCTTGAAGGCGGCGGTGCGCTCCACGGCAGACTGGTCGGCGGGCGTCTCCACCACGCACAGCTTGCTGGCATCGCGGCGCGGGTCGGCACAGGTGCTGCAGACTTCGTCTTCGGTGAAGGTGTGGCACAGCGCGCAGTGCCGCACGTGGTCGACCGCCTGCGTCAGCGCGCGTGCAAGCGCCTGCGCGCCTGCACGGTCGTGCTGCAGCAGGTGGAAGGCCATGCGCGAGGCTGACTTGGCGCCCACGCCGGGCAGGCGGCGCAGCCCTTCGACCAGCGCCTGCAGCGAACCGGAATCGGCCACGGATCAGCACCCCTGCATGTTGCGCACCGCCCGCGGGGCACTGCAATGGCGCCCACGCCACGGTGCAGAAAGCTGCGCAACGGGCTCCACCGGACCGATGGTGGATGGACTCGAGCGGCATGGAATGGCCGCGCGCAGTGCGCCAGCCCCACGGGGTGGTTCCATCAGAACGGGAACTTCATGCCGCCCGGAAGGCCGGGCATGCCGGCCGTGAGCTTGCCCATCTTTTCCTGGCTGGTTTCCTCGGCCTTGCGAACGGCGGCATTGAAGGCCGCAGCGACCAGGTCTTCCAGCATGTCCTTGTCGTCGGCCAGCAGGCTCGGGTCGATGGTGATGCGCTTGACGTCGTGCTTGCAGGTCATGACGACCTTGAC
>CAJYRH010000459.1 GCA_913776795.1 uncultured Pseudorhodoferax sp.
GGCCCCCACGGTGCCGGTTGCGCCTTCGGGCGGTCCATCGGCAGGGCCAGGAACGTTCGCGTCGGCCGTCGGCAGCAGTGCCCGGCCCAGGATGAGTTTTTGCATGTTGCCGCCCGACAGCGACCGGGCAGAAGTGTGCAGGCCGCCGCCGCGCACGTCGAAGGCTTCCACGATGCGCCGCGCCTGCGCCATGGCGGCGCGCTGGCGGATCCAGCGCAGCCCGGCCAGCGCGCGCGAGAAGGTGGACGTGCGCATCCGTTCGGAGACGGCGTTCTCCCACTGCGGCAGGTCGCCCACCACGCCCGTGCCGTGCCGGTCTTCCGGGATGCGCGCCACGCCCTGCTGCACGAGCGCGTCCGGCGTCCGCGGCAGCGGCATACCCTGCAGCGTGGCCGTGCCGGCGGTGGCCGGGCGCATGCCGGTCAGCAACTCGGCCAGCGCGGCCTGGCCGTTGCCGGACACGCCGGCGATGGCGGTGATCTCGCCAGCGCGCAGGCACAGGCTGAGGTCGCGCAGGCGGTCGTTGCCGTGGCCGGCGGTGTGCACGTTCGTCAGTTCGCAGACCACGGCGCCGACCTGCTGCGCAGGTTGGCGCTCGCGCTGCTGCACGGCATGCCCGACCATCCAGCGCGCCAGCTGGGCCTGGTCGCAATCGGCCGTGCGGCCCTCGGCCACCAGCCTGCCATGGCGCAGCACCGCCACGCGGTGCGATACGCGCAGCACCTCGCCGAGCTTGTGGCTGATGAAGATGATGGCCAGGCCCTGGGCGACCATCTCGCCCAGCGTGTCGAACAGCTGCTCGCTCTCCTGCGGCGTCAGCACGGCCGTGGGTTCGTCCAGGATCAGGATGCGTGCGCCGCGGTACAGGGCCTTAAGAATCTCCACGCGCTGGCGCTCGCCGACCGACAGGTCGCCCACGCGGGCGTCCGGGTCCACCGGCAGGCCGAAGCGGCCGGCCACATCGACCAGGCGCGCCCGCGCCGCTGCACGCCGGGACACCGGGCGCCACAGCGGCTCGGTGCCCAGGATGATGTTGTCGAGCACGCTCAGGTTGTCGGCCAGCGCGAAATGCTGGTGCACCATGCCGACGCCGGCTGCCAGCGCGGCGCGCGGGTTGCCGGGTGGAAGCGGCTGGCCGAACACTTCGATGCGGCCCGCATCGGCGGTGTAGTGGCCGAACAGGATGGACATCAAGGTGGACTTGCCGGCACCGTTCTCGCCCAGCAGGGCCAGCACCTCGCCCTGGCGCAGTTGCAGCGTGATGTCGTCGTTCGCGACCAGGCTGCCGAAGCGCTTGGTGATGCCCTGCAGGCGCAGCACCGTCGGCGCGTCGAAGCTCATAGGCTGTTGCTCATTTGGCCGTGGACTTGGGCTGGCCGTCGTCGATCTTGACGGTGAACTTGCCGGCCAGGATGTCGGCCTCGCGCGCGCGCACCTTGGCCACCAGATCGGCCGGGATCTTCTTCTCGAAGGTGCCCAGCGGCGACAGTTCCGAGCCCTTGTACTTCATGTTGGAGTAGATGCCGTACTCCTCGGGCTTGAACTGGCCGTCCCTGACCAGCTTGAGTGCCCGGTCGATCGAGGGCTCCATGTTCCACAGCGCCGAGACGACCACCGTGTCGGGGTACTGCGCCTGGGTGTCGATCACATTGCCGATGGCCAGCACCTTGCGTTCCTTGGCCGCGTCGCTGACGCCGAAGCGCTCCGCATAGAGGATGTCGGCGCCCTTGTCGACCATGGCGAAGGCGGCCTCCTTGGCCTTGGGCGGGTCGAACCAGCTGTTGATGAAGCTCACGCTGAACTCCACCTTGGGATTGACCTCCCTGGCACCGGCCATGAAGGCGTTCATGAGGCGGTTGACCTCGGGAATCGGGAAGCCGCCGACCAGGCCGATCTTGTTCGACTTGGTCATGCCGCCGGCCACCATGCCCGTGAGGAAGGCCGGCTCCTGGATGTAGTTGTCGAACACGCTGAAGTTGGGTGCCTGCGGCTTGCCCGAGCTGCCCATCAGGAACATGGTCTTGGGAAAGTCCCTTGCCACCTTGCGGGCGGCGGCCTCGACCGCGAAGGCCTCGCCCACGATGAGCTGGTTGCCGGCGGTGGCGTACTCGCGCAGCACGCGCTCGTAGTCGGCGTTGGCGACGTTCTCGGTCGCCTTGTACTCGATCTCGCCACGGGCTTCGGCCGCCTTGAGCGCCTTGTGGATGCGGCCCACCCATTGCTGCTCGAAGGGCACGGTGTAGACGGCGGCCACCTTCAGCTTGGCCTGCTGGGCCAGGGCGATGGTGGGCAGCGTCAGCGTGGCGGCGGCGGCAAGGATCAGGGAACGGCGTTGGAACATGTGGGAAGACTCCTCGGAGGGCAAACGACGGCAGGTCGAGCAATATCGATGCCATGCGCATTGTGGCGCGGACTGCCCTGTGCGCAGCAGGGCGGCAGGGCGAAATGCATGGCCTCGTTGCATGGAGCAGGGTGGATGCCTGGGCGCCCTGTCATGGTGCACCGTGCAGTGCACGCCTGGGCGGGTGGCGGCGCGCGTCCAGCCTAGAATGCCGGCGGCGCCCACCGGGCGCTTTTTTTCCTTCTCCGTGCCTTCTTCCCCGTCTCCAGCGCCGGCCGCCGACCACGTGCTGCGCCACCCCGGCATGCGGGCCTTCATGGCGGCCCGCGTGGCCGCGGTACTGGCCACC
>CAJYRH010000460.1 GCA_913776795.1 uncultured Pseudorhodoferax sp.
GGATGCGTGACTTATCTTTGGGCGGTTGAATTCCAATTCAATTAAGTTCTTATGTTAATCCGAGTGTACATCGCAAATATTTTGAGTTGTCTTCTTACAATTTCGATTGGTCTTTTTTTATTCTGAAAGGACAGGGGGCAACTCTCGTGCATTCGATATTGTGTTTTTGAATTCGTGCAGGGGGGTGGCGCCGGAACTGGCGCGCCATGCAGGGCTGACGCGCCTGCGCCGCTGGCTTGCCGTGCTGGCCCTGCTGGTGCTCGTGCTGCTGACGGCACGCGTGCCCTGGAATGCACTGCGCGAGCGGCCTGACGAGCTGAACCAACCCGTGCGCGAACTGGCCCAGGCCCTGCGCGCGAAGGGCTATGGCGGCGCCGGCACCATCGTGGTGGACGATCGCACACTGGCCGGAGCCCTGCGGCTGCAGTTTCCCGCGGCCCGCATCGAGGTCGGCGATGGGCGCATGGGGCTGCCGGCAGCGCGGCCCCTGCTCGTGGTCGAGCAACTGGAGCAACCGCAGGTGGCGGCCGACGCCGTGGCGCTGCCCTACCGCTATGCGACCGAGGCCGCTGCGCCGGCGCGCTACCGCTACACCCTGCTGCCCTGAGCCACGCGCTGCCGTGCTCGCGCTGGAGCCCGTCCTCCACGCTGCGGCAGCGCTCAGGCGGGCGGGAAATCCAGCAGCACGGCCAGCCCGCGCCCCTCAAGCCCGTCCGCGACATGCATGCGTGCGCCGTGCAGCGCGGCAATGCGCGCGACGATGGACAGCCCCAGTCCGTTGCCTGCCTGCCCCGTGCCCAGCACGCGGAAGAAGCGCTCGCCCAGGCGGACGCGGTCGGCCGGTGCCACGCCGGGACCATCGTCGTGCACGCCCAGGCGCACGCCGCCGTCCGGCTGCGGCGTGGCGCTCAGGTGCACGCGCCCGCCCGGGCGGCCGTAGCGCACGGCGTTGTCGAGCAGGCTGCGCAGCGCGCTGGCCAGCAGGGCCGGCTCGGCCTGCAGCGTGGGCACATCCACCGTTTGCGTGACGGCCATGCCGCGGGCCTGCGCGGCGCTGCGGTCCAGCCCGTCGAACAGCGCGGCCAACTCCACGGCCTGGCGTGCCGGCGTGGCATGTTCGGGGTCGAGCCGGGCCAGCGCGAGCAGGCTTTCGACGAGCGCCGTGCAGCGGTCCACGTCCTCGCGCAACGCGCGCAGCGGCTCGGCGTGGCCGGCCTGCTGGCGCGCCAGCAGCTGCACGCGCATGCGCAATGCGGCCAGCGGCGTGCGCAGCTCGTGTGCGGCGTCGGCGGTGAAGCGGCGTTCGGATTCCAGCGCCTGGCCCAGCCGGCCGAGCAGCGCGTTCAGCGCGTCCAGGATGGGCCGCAACTCGCGCGGCTGGCCGTCATCGGCGACCGGCGAGAGGTCCCGCGGCGACTTGGCCGCGATGCCGGCGGCCGTGCGCTCCAGCGGCGCCAGCTGGCGCCGGATTGCCAGCCAGCAGACCGCGCCGAGCAGCACCAGCAGCCCCAGCATCGGCAAGGCCAGCCTTTCGGCCATCTCCTCGAGCAGATCCAGCCGCTCGTTCCAGGGCTGGCCGACCTGGGCTGTGAGGCCGCTGCGCGCATCGCGTTCGACATAGACGCGCCAGTAGCTGCCGTCGATCCAGACGTTGTCGTGGAAGTCGCCGCGCTTGTCGCCGCGCACGAAGGGCTGGCCGGGTGCGTCCTCGGCGCGGCTGCGCACGCGGCCGTCGGCATCGACGAGCTGGTAGTACAGCTTGAGCCGGCTCTCGCCCGCGAGCGCGGCGCGGGCCCGCGGGGTGGCTCCGCGCTCCTGCGGGTCGGTGCCCAATGCCAGCGCCAGCCGCGCCGTCTCCTCGAGCGCTTCGTCGAACACCGCGCTGGACTCGTGCCAGGCCACGCCCACCACGATGGCCCCGCTGACCAGCCACACCGTGACGCTGGCGCCCAGCACCCAGGCCAGCAGCCGGTGGCGCAGCGAATAGGGTGCCGTCACGTTGCGGCGGCCAGCCCGTAGCCCTGGTTGCGCACGGTGGCGATGAAGCCGCTGCCCAGTTTCTTGCGCAGGTTGTAGATGTGGACCTCGATGGTGTTGCTCTCCACCTCCTCGCCCCAGCCGTAGAGCGCCTCTTCGAGCTGCGCGCGCGACAGGATCTGGCCGGGCCGGCGCATCAGCGCGCGCAGCACGGCGAACTCCCGCGCAGTCAGCACCAGCGGCACCCCGTCCAGCAGCACGCGCTTGGTGGCGGTGTCGAGCTCCACCTTGCCGTGGCACAGCACGGTCGAACCCTGGCGCGCCTCGCGCCGCAGCAGCGCGCGGACGCGGGCCGAGAGTTCCTCCAGGTCGAAGGGCTTGACGAGGTAGTCGTCGGCACCGAGGTCCAGCCCTTGCACGCGGTCGGGCAGGGTGTCGCGCGCGGTGATCACGATCACCGGCACCAGCACACCGCGGCCGCGCAGCGCGCGCAGCACGGCGTCGCCGTCCAGGCCGGGCAGGCCGCGGTCGAGCAGCACGCACTGGTAGTCATGGGTGGCCAGCGCGGCGGCGGCGTCGTCGCCGCGCTGCAGCCAGTCCACCGCGTAGCCGTCCAGCTGCAACCAGGATTGCAGCGAGCTGCCGAGCGAGGGATCGTCTTCGAGAAGCAGGATGCGCATCGCCCGCAAGGCTACACCTTGCGGATGAAGCGAAGCTGATGCCCGCCTTCAGCGGGCCTTCAGGGCGGTGTCCGGGAAATCGCTGAAGAGCCCGTCCACGCCCGCCGCGTAGAAACGCTTGTACTCGTTGACCGGGTCGCCCTTGTCGTCCGAGGGCAGGCCCGGCAGTTCGTTGCGGAAGGTATAGGGCACGACCATGAGGCCGACCGCGTGCGCATCCCTGATCACGCTGGTGACCGGCATCACCACGCGGTCGCGCTCGTCGATCTTGCCGTCGCCATTCAGGTCGTCGGGCTGTCCGTCGTTGTTGGCGTCGACCTGCTTCGTGGGAATCAGGTAGGGCTTCCAGGGGCCGATGACGTCCGCGTAGGTCTTGATCTCACGCAGCCCCTCGGGTGTCAACATGGTGGCGAACGTGCGCGGGTCGCCGGCCACGGCGAAGTCGTAGGGCTTGTCGTAGGGGGCGACCAGCTGCACGGCGCCGTTCTTGTCCACGGAGTCGCCGTCGATCAGTTGCACGAGCCGGATCTGCGTCTTGCTGCGCAGGTACTTGAGGTTGGAGACCTCGAAGGACTGCACGACCACGGGCGAACTCTTCTGCGTGTAGCCGTAGCTGGCCAGGATGTCGAGCAGCCGGTCCTCCAGCTTCAGGCCCAGGTTCACGTGGTAGGTGGGGTGCTTGGTCTCGGGAATCACGCCGACGGTGCGGCCCAGCCGCGTGCTCTCGGACTTGGCCAGGTCCAGCACCTCCTGCAGCGTGGGGATGCGGAACTGCTGGTTGAAGCTCTGGTCGCGGGCCGCGTTGGGCTGCTTGGCGAACAGGGTCTTGAGCTCGGCCAGCGTGAAGTCGGAGGCGAACCAGCCCGTCTCCTCGATGCCGTCGACCACCTTGGTCGTCCGGCGGCCGGCGAACTCCGGTCGCGTGGACACGTCGGTGGTGTTGGTGATGTTGGGCTCGTGGCGCGCGACGAGCACGCCGTCCTTGGTTGCCACGAGGTCGGGCTCGATGAAGTCCGCGCCCATGTCGATGGCCAGCTGGTAGGACGCCAGCGTGTGCTCCGGGCGGTAGCCGCTGGCCCCGCGGTGGCCGACGACCAGCGGCTTGTCGCCGTTCAGCGTGGGGTAGCCATCGTCGTTGCCGCCGCCGCAGGCGGCCAGCAGGGCACAGGCGGCCAGTGCGGCGGCCAGGGGCCGGCGGAAAAAGAGTGCGTTCATGGGCTGCATCGTTGTTCCTTGTTGTCGAGCGGGGAGAGTCTCCGCAGGCACGATGACAAAGCCGTGAAGCATGGCAGTGCAGCAAGTTGCAAGCAGATGTGACGGCTGCGCCGCCCGACCTCCGCCGGACTCGTGCCCGGCGAACGCGATGGCAGTGTTGGCAGCGCCCCGCAGCACGACGGCCGCCCAGGTGGGGACCAGGCTGGCGTTCATGCAGACGCCGCACCGCATCGGCATGGGCGGTGCCTGGCAGCGATGGCGAGCCCGGTCGCACCGCGTGGACCGTGGCCAGCCCGCTGCACGCTGCGAAGCGCTGAATGCCGGCCAGGGCGGTGGCCTGCCGGTCAAATGTCCAGCGGCACCTTGAGCCGGGCCAGCGGCACCAGGCCCTGGTCGCCGTCTTCGTAGACGAGGTACACGACGGTGGACAGGCGGCTCCAGCACGCCGTGTAGCGCTGGCCCTGAAGCGTGGCCGACGCGGTGCGGAACAGGGCGCGCTCGGCCGGATCGATGCGCTGCAGCACGGCCTCGCTGCTGCATGCCGCCTCGGTCAGGCGGATCGAATCCCGGCCTTCGTTGACGACGAGGTCCTGCGCCTGGGCGTTGGCAGCAGCGATAACGGTCGCAGCCGCGAGCAGCATGGAGATGAGAGCGGTCGGTCG
>CAJYRH010000461.1 GCA_913776795.1 uncultured Pseudorhodoferax sp.
AGGCGGCAGGGGTCGGGTTGTCGCTGGCCACCACGGCATCGCCGCCGATCAACTGGCGCGCATCGCGCTGCAGGCCACCCTGCAGCCGGTCGGCGAAGAAGCCGACAGCCGTCAGCGCAGCCACGGCCAGGGTCACGGCCACCAGCAGCAGGCGCAGTTCGCCCGAGCGCAGGTCGCGCCACAACGTGCGCCACCCCAGGGAAAGAAAGGATTGATTCACGGCCGGCTCCGAAGCAGCCAGGGATTATCCCGGTGCACTGCGCCGGCGCGAATGGCCTTGCCACGGCGGGCATACTGCAGAGCCCTCCTCCGCTCCGTCCTACGCACCATGTGGCAACCCGCGACCCGCTACCCCGATCCCGCCGTCGTCGTCCTGGACCCCCGCTTCGCCAGATACCGCGTCACGTCGGCCGCGGTCGAACGCATCGCCACCGGCATGCGCTGGGCCGAAGGACCGGTCTGGTTCGGCGACGGCCGTTACCTGCTGTGGAGCGACGTGCCCAACGACCGCATCATGAAGTGGGACGAGACCACGGGCGCGGTGAGCGTGTTCCGCCAGCCCTGTGGCCACGCCAACGGCCACACGCGCGACCGCCAGGGCCGCCTGGTCGGCTGCGAGCACCTGGGCCGGCGCGTCGTGCGCACCGAGTACGACGGCAGCATCACCACGCTGGTCGACCGCTTCGAGGGCGCACGGCTGAACTCGCCGAACGACATCGTGGTCAAGTCCGACGGCAGCGTCTGGTTCACCGACCCGCCCTTCGGCATCCTGGGCTGGTACGAGGGCGTGCCCGCCACTCCCGAGCGGCCCGAATGCGTCTACCGCTTCGACCCGACCACCGGCCGCACCACCGTGGTCACCGATGCCGTGGCCCGGCCCAATGGCCTGTGCTTCTCGCCCGACGAGAGGCTGCTCTACGTGGTCGAATCCGGCGCCGCACCCAAGCGCATCCGCGTGTTCGACGTGGCGGCCGATGGCGCCACGCTCACGAACGACCGCGTGTTCTTCACCTGCGAGCCCGAGTCCTCGCCCGACGGTTTTCGCTGCGACGTGGACGGCAACCTGTGGGCTGGCTGGGGCACCGGCGAAGGCCAGGACGGCGTGCGCATCTTCGCACCCGACGGCACCACCATCGGACGCATCCATCTGCCCGAGCGCTGCGCCAACCTGTGTTTCGGCGGCCGGCACCGCAACCGGCTGTTCATGGCGGCCAGCCAGTCGGTCTATGCGCTGTATGTGAACACGCAGGGCGCGGCCGGGGGTTGATCACCCCTCGATCTTGAACCCCGTCTCCTTCACCACGCGCTGCCAGCGCGCGTAGTCGTCGGCGATCAGTTTGGCGAATTCGGCCGGTCCGCTGCCCACCGGCGTGTGGTCCAGTCCCTTCAGCCGCTCCTGCATCTCGGGCGTGCGCACGATCTTCTGCACCTCGGCCGACAGGCGGTCGACGATGGCCCTGGGCGTTCCCTTGGGTGCGAGCAGCCCGGACCAGCTCGCGAAGTCCATGTCCTTCACGCCCAGCTCGGCCAGCGTGGGCACGTCGGGCAGCGAGGCGGCCCGCTGCGGCGCGACCACGGCCAGCGCGCGCACCTTGCCGGCCTTGATCTGCGGCAGCGTCACGAACGAATCGAACGACACATCGACCTCGCCCTTGACCACGGCCTGCGCCTGCATCGAGGTGCCCTTGTACTGCGCGTTGATGAGCGTGGGCGCACCGATCACGCGCTTGAGCTGGTCGGTGGCCAGCACGATCATGCTGCTGCCCGACGACGCGCTGAGCGGCGGGTTGCCGGCCTTGGCCAGCGCCGCGAACTCGGCGAAGTTCTTCACGGGCAGGCCCTCGCGCGCCACGATCACGAACGGGATGGAGCTGATCAGGCTGATCGGCTCCCAGCTGTCCAGCGCGTGGAACTTGGTCTTGTAGATCACCGGCGCCAGCGCCTGCGCACCCGCGGTGTTCATGAGCAGCGTGTAGCCGTCCGGCGCCGCTCGGGCGGCGATGTCCATGCCGATCACGCCATTGGCGCCGCCCTTGTTGTCCACGATGAACGGCTGACCCAGCGCCTCCTGCAGCTTCTGCGCGATCAGCCGGGCCACGATGTCGGTCGATCCGCCGGCCGTATAGGGCACGACCATGGTCACGGGGCGGCTGGGATAGGCATCGTTGGCACGCACCGGCAGTACGGCGGCGGTCAAGCCGGAAGCGACTGCGCCCAGTGCAGCGCGGCGGCCGATGGGCGCATCAAGGAATTTGGGCATGGCGTCTCCTGGGTTGGAGCCGCGCATTGTGGGCAGCGCCGGCCGCGGCACGCCCTGGGTTTCCCCCAGCCGGGTGTCGCCTAGGCGCTAACCGGCAGCAGGCCGTCGCGCAGCATGCCAACGCCCAGCTCGTACACACCGTCCCAGACGATCTGCACGCCCAGGCACAGCAGGATGAAGGCCGACAGGCGCAGGAAGATGACCGAGCCGGCCTCGCCCAGGGGCTTGAGCAGCTGCTGCGCGTAGCGGAACGCCAAGTACAGCAGCACGCCGACCGCCAGCAGCGCCAGCACACCGCCGCCCATGCGCGCGAGCGACAACGAAATCCGCGTGTCGGCCAGCG
>CAJYRH010000462.1 GCA_913776795.1 uncultured Pseudorhodoferax sp.
CTGCAGGGCGTGCAGTTCGCCGTGCAGCAGAGGTTCCAGGAGTTCACGGCCACGATGACGCGCAGCCAGCGCGTGCGCGAATACGAGGGCCGGATCCAGGGCGATACCCTGCAATCGCTGCCGGGCCGCGCCCTTGAGCAGGCCCAGCGCACCGTCGGCCTGGGCCAGCACCAGCTGGTCGCCCTGCAGACGCAGCTGCATCCGCGTGCGCGCACCCGGCAGCGATTGCAGGGTATCGCCCTGGATGCGGCCCTCGTATTCGCGCACGCGCTGGCTGCGCGTCATCGTGGCCGTGAACTCCTGGAACCTCTGCTGCACGGCGAACTGCACGCCCTGCAGCATGCCGGCGCCGCACCACAGGCCGTGCACCTGCGCCGGCACGGTCCACAGCTGCACCTTGCTGGTCCTCTCCAGGCCGACCTTCTTGTCGGGCACGGGCAGCACGGTGGTCTGGTCAGGCTTCCAGTCGCCCATGTCCCAGTCGTGCGAGACGATGCGCGTGCCGGGCTTGAGTGCCAGCAGCTTGGGCCGCAGCGCCAGGTTCACGTCGGGCAGCAGGTACATGGTGATGACAGTGGCGCCCGACAGGTCGGTCTGGAAGATGTCCTGCTCGCGAAACTGCACGCGGCTGGAAACGCCAGCGCTGCGTGCGCTCTCCTGGCTCTGGCGCACGAGGTCTGGCACGAGCTCCACGCCCAGGCCGCTGGCACCGAAGCGCTGCGCGGCCACGATCACGATGCGGCCATCGCCCGACCCCAGGTCGATCACATGGTCCTGCGGGCCGACCTGCGCGATGCGCAACATCTCCAGCGTGACGTTGTCGGGCGAGGTGACGAATGGCACCTCCTCCAGCGCATGGACTGGCACGGCGAAGGATGCGGCGAACGCCGCGCAGACCAGTGCGGTTCGGGAGCGGGACAGGGCGATCAAGCGTTCAGACCTTTGTAGAGCATGTACGCGGCCAGCAGATACAGCACGCTGGCGAACACGCGCTTGAGCATGGCCACCGGCAGCGCGTGCGCGGCGCGGGCGCCATATGGCGCGGTCAGGAAACTGGCAGCGGCGACCACGGCCAGCGCCGGCAGCCAGACGTAGCCCAGTGCACCGGTCGGCAGATCGGCCACGCCCTGGCCGGCCACGACGTAGCCGGCCACGTTGGCCACGGCGATCGGAAATCCAAGCGCCGCGCTGGTGGCCACCGCGTTGTGGATGGCCACGTTGCACCAGGTCATGAAGGGCACGCTGACGAACCCGCCACCGGCGCCCACCAGCCCCGACAGGAAACCGATGGCACCGCCGGCCGCAAGCCGGCCCGGCGTACCGGGCAGCTGGCGCGTGGGTTTGGGCTTCTTGTCCAGGAACATCTGCGTCGCCGAGAAGCCCACGAACAGGCCGAAGAAGATGGCGAGGTATGCGCCCTTGAGCAGCGCAAATACGCCGAGGCTGGCCACCAGACTGCCCAGCACGATGCCTGGCGCGAGCGTCTTGACGATGTCCCAGCGCACGGCGCCACGCTTGTGGTGCGCGCGCACGCTGGCAATCGACGTGAACATGATGGTCGCCATCGAGGTGGCGATCGCCATCTTCACGGCCAGGTCGGCCTCCACGCCCTGTCTGGACAGCAGGAAGGTCAGGAACGGCACCATCAGCATGCCGCCGCCGATGCCCAGCAGGCCGGCCAGGAAGCCACTGCCCACGCCCAGCAGCACGAGCTCGATCACCAGCACAAGCGTCATCGAAGGGGTGAGGGAAGGGGGAGGGAAAAAGGTGTCTGCAAGTGCCGCCGGGCCGCAGCCTGAACCGGGGGTTCAGGTGGGCGAGGTCAGCCCGGAGTTGGGATCATCTGACGCGAGACGTTCACGCTCCCCGGGAAATGTTCCAAGCCCGTGCTCAGATGAGCATTGGTTCAAGGACATAAAAGCCCGGCGCGCACCGCAGACGATTTCATTCTAGGACGAATGCGCGCGACGGGTTGCGCAAAGAACGTACGGACTGCGGTGTTGAGGCTTTACAGGAGCCTGCCGTCGTCCCCCAGCGCGGCATCGAGCTGGGCGAGGATGGCGGCCAGCTGCGCATCGGCCGGCAGGGACGTGGGCTGCGCAACGCCGGATGCACCGGTGGCGGACGGCTCGGTCTGATCGAACGCAAGATTCAGCGCGGCCAGCACGGCGATGCGGTCGCGTGCGCGGATCTTGCCGGCGTCCCGGATCGCGCACATGGCGCTGTCCACGCGCTGCACGGCCTGGAGCATGCGCTGCTCTCCGCCATCGGGGCAGCCCAGCAAATAGCTCTGGCCGAGGATCTTGGCTTCGATCTGCTTCACGGCAGCTCTCCCATGTCCCTGCCGTCCTTGCGGTAGGCCGGTGCCGGGGCGACCGTGATCGAGTCGGGCAGGCGTTCCAGCAGCGCGTCGATGCGGGCGCGGGCCGCGCCCAGACGCGACTTGAGCGAGTCGCGCTCCTGCGTGAGCAGCGACACCTGCTCGGCCAGCAAGGCATTGGTGCGCTGCAGTTCGCGGTGGCGGACCAGCAGCCGCTCGGTGCGCTCGGCGATCTGCTGGATTTGCGTGGCTTGGTCCATGGCGGGCGCATTGTAGGAGGCGCCAGTGGCCGCCTGCGCTGTGCCCCTTAGAATCCGCGCCGTTGGTGCTCGCGGCATGGTTCACGTGCCGCAGTTCAACGGGAAGCAGGAGGGTGCCGCCACACATGGCGCTGCCTAACCTGCGCTGCCCCCGCAACGGTAAGCGGCCGAAGCCCCTCACGGGACTTCCCTCCATGACGACGCCACTGCGAGCTCACGCTTGCGGGAAGGCATTGGAGCGTGCGCCGCCAGCCCGGATACCGGCCAACGAGGTGGCTGCGCTGTGCGCGGCCTTGATGCCCATCGCCGGCGGGGAAGCTGGCGCGGGTAGTTTTTGATCGGTTCCGACCCATGAAGATCCGCAAGTCCCACGCGCGCCTTGCCGCGCTCCCCTTGGCCATGTCCGCCTGCTGGCCGCTGGCCGCGCTGGCGCAGGCATCCCTGTCCACAACCGTGGTCACGGCCACGCGCAGCGCGCAGCCGCTGGCCGACCTCGTGGCCGATGTATCCATCGTGGACCGTTCCACCATCGAGCGCAGCGGCGCCACCGGTGTGCCGGACCTGCTGGCGCGGCTGCCTGGCATCCAGATCGCCCGCAATGGCGGCCAGGGCTCCAGCGCCAGCGTGTTCGTGCGCGGCACCGAATCACGCTACACCGCTGTCTACCTGGACGGCGTGCGGCTCGATTCGCAGGCCACTGGCGGCGTGCAGTGGGAGCAGATCCCGCTGTCGCAGATCGACCGCATCGAGGTGCTGCGCGGCCCCGCCGCGGCCGTCTATGGCTCCGACGCGGTCGGTGGCGTCATCCAGCTGTTCACCCGCAAAGGCGAGGCCGGCAAGCCTGCGCCGTACGTCGGCGCGGGCGCGGGCAGCGACCACAGCTGGCAGCTCGAAGCCGGCATCAGCGGGCGCACGGGCGTCGACAACGCGATCGACTACTCGGTGGGTGTGAGCCGCGAGCGCAGTGACGGCTTCAACGCCCAGCCGCAGCGGCTGGCTCCGGCGGCGGCCGTGCCGAAGAACCCCGACGACGATGGTTACGCGCGTCTTTCCGGCAATGCGCGCCTGGGCCTGCAGGTCAACAAGGCGCACCGGCTGGACGCCACGCTGCTCGCCAGCCAGCTCGAATCGCAGTACGACGGCTTCCGCAGCCGCGCGACCGACCCGCTGGTGGACGACCGCAACCACAACCGCCTGCGCACCGCCGGCCTGACCTGGTCGGGCCAGTGGACCGAGGCCTACAGCACCCGCGTGCAGGCCACGGACTCGTACTCGCGCTACGCCACTTCGCCCTCCGTGTACCGCACCGAAACGGACCTGCGCGGCTACCTGTGGCAGAACGAATACCGCATCGGCGTGCATCTGCTCAGCGCCACGCTGGAGCGGCGCGAGGATGGTCTGGTCAACGGCACCATCGACCGCGACCGCAGCCAGAACGCGCTCGCCCTCGGCTACGGCCTGAACACCGGCCCGCATGCATTGCAGCTGAACCTGCGCCGCGACGACGACAGTGAATTCGGCGGCCACACCACGGGCAGCGCCGCCTACGGCCATGCGATCACACCGGCCTGGCGTGCGACGGTGTCCGCCGGCACCTCGTTCCGCGCACCGACGCTCTACCAGCGCTTCAGCGCGTATGGCGTGGGCAGCCTGGAGCCCGAAGAGGGCCGCAACCTGGAAGCCGGCCTGCGCTGGACGCAGGGCGCCAGCAGTGCCGGCGTGGTGGTCTACCGCAACCGCGTGCGCAACATGATCGTCTTCGGCGCGGCCGGGCCCTGCGCCGACCAGTTCGGCTGCTACGAGAACGTGGGCCGTGCCCAGTACCAGGGTGTGACGCTGTCGGGCAACCACCAGCTGGGCGCGGTCCAGCTGCGCGCGTCGCTGGACTTCCAGGACCCCAAGGACCGCACCACCGACCGCCAGCTGGCGCGCCGCGCCAAGCGCTACGCGACGGCGGGCGCGGACACCCAGGTCGCGGGCTGGACGCTGGGCGCCGAAGTGCAGGCCACCGGCCGGCGTTTCGACAACGCGGCCAACACCAACGTGCTGGGCGGCTACACGCTCGTCAACCTCTACACCAGCACCCGTGTCGCACGTGATTTCACGCTGACCGCGCGCGTGGACAACCTCGCCGACAAGCAGTACGAGACGGCGCGCCTGTACGACACCGGCGGGCGCATGGTCTGGGTCGGCCTCAAGTGGGCGCCGAACTGAGCCGGCGCTGCCCGGCCGTCCTGGTCGCTGCCCCGGCCTCGGGGCAGGGCAAGACCACGGTCGCCTGCGCGCTGGCGCGGCTGCACGCGCGGCAGGGCCGGCGCGTGCGTGCCTTCAAGTGCGGGCCCGATTTCCTCGACCCGTTCTGGCTGGCCCAGGCCAGCGGTGCGCCCGTGCACCAGCTGGACCTGTGGATGACGGGCGAGGACGACTGCCGTGCGCGCCTGCATGCGGCCGCGGCCGAGGCCGACCTGGTGGTCATCGAGGGCGTGATGGGCCTGTTCGATGGCGAGCCCAGCGCGGCCGACCTGGCGCGCCGCTTCGACCTGCCGGTCCTGGCCGTCGTCGATGCCGGCGCCATGGCTGGCACCTTCGGTGCGCTGGCCTTCGGCCTGCAGCACTACCAGAGCGGCCTGCGCTGGGCCGGCGTGCTGGCCAACCGGGTGGCCAGCGTGCGCCATGGCCAGATGCTGCAGGCCGGCCTGCGCCGGCCCGAGGACTGGCTCGGCAGCCTGCCGCGCGATGCGGCCATGGCACTGCCCGAGCGGCACCTGGGCCTGACCGTGGCGGCCGAACTCGGCGACGCCATGGCCCGGCTGGACGCTGCGGCCGACGCGCTGGCCGCCACGCCCGCGGGCCGGATGGACGCGGCCGCGCTGCAGTGCTGGGCGGTGGACTTCCCCGCGCCGGCCACTGCCGCTGCTGCCGCTGCTGCCACTGCTGCGACGGCACCGGTCGGCCGGCCGCTGGCGGGCCGCACCATCGCCATCGCGCGCGATGCGGCGTTCTGCTTCCTCTACGCCGCCAACCTGGACTGCCTGCGCGCGCTCGGCGCCGAACTCGTCTTCTTCTCGCCGCTGGACGACGCGGCGGTGCCGCCCTGCGACGCACTGTGGCTGCCCGGCGGCTACCCCGAACTGCATGCGGCCCGCCTGGCGGCGAACGGGACCCTGCAGGCCAGCCTGCACGCGCACGTGCAGGCCGGCAGGCCCGTCTGGGCAGAATGCGGCGGCATGATGGCCCTGTTCGATACCCTGGTGGACGGCCAGGGCCGGGCGCACGCGCTGTGGGGCCTTCTGCCTGGCCGCGTGCAGATGCAGCCGCGTCTGGCCGCGCTCGGTCCGCAGCAGCTGGCGCTGCCGGCCGGCCTGCTCCGCGGCCATACCTTCCACTATTCCACCTGCGCGACACCGCTGGAACCCGTGGCACGCACCGCGCGGCCGGGCGAGCGCCCGCAGCCGCAGGCGGGCGAGGCGTTGCTGCAGCATGGCAGCGTGCGCGCCAGCTACTTCCATGCCTGGTTCCCGTCCAGTCCTGCCGCGACCGCAGCCCTGTTCACATGGCCGAACTGATCCTGGGCGGGCAAAAGAGCGGCAAGTCGCGCCATGCCGAGTTGCGCGCGCGCGACTGGCTCGCCGGCCAGGCCGGGCGCAAGGCGGTGCTGATCGCCACTGCACCCGGCCACGATGCCGAGATGCGCGCGCGGATCGCCCGCCACCGCAGCGACCGCGCCGCGCGCGTGCCT
>CAJYRH010000463.1 GCA_913776795.1 uncultured Pseudorhodoferax sp.
CCTGGGCTGCAGGCTCGCGTGCGCCCGCACCCGCCTGAGGGCGGCGATGGGGCGGTCAGCGGGTTTTCACGGTGGCGCCACGCACCTCGATGCGCACCTCGTCGAGGACGGCGCCTGTGCCGTCGACCAGCTGCAGCTGGTGGCGGCCTGGCCAGGGCAGCCATGCGATTTCCCGCCCCGTTCCGAGCGCCTTGCCGTCCATGCGCCAGCGGGCGTGCGGGCCCTGGGCGCGCAGCCACAGGCGTTGGTTGGCGGGTGGGATGTCAGGGTCCAGCGCGACGATGCTGCCGTCCACGGGCGCCAGAATGCGCGGCGCCGCAGCGCGGCCGTCCGTGCTGGCGGCCAGCGCGAACGATGGCTGCGCCGTGCCAGGCAGGAACCATTCGCGGCGCGGCGCCTCCAGTCCCTCGCCGAAGCGCACGGCCGCCTGCTCGGCACCGGCCGGCGCGCGTGGCGCCCGGCTGGGCGTCTGCCGGTGCAGTTGCTGCATGAGCGCGGCCCAGATGGGCGCGGCACCGCTGGTGCCGCTGACGTCCCACATCGCTGCGCCGCCGGCGTTGCCGACCCACACGCCCACGGTGTACCGCTCGGACCAGCCGATGGCCCAGTTGTCGCGCATGTCCTTGCTGGTGCCGGTCTTCACGGCGGCCCAGCCGCGCGTGGCCAGCACGCTGTCGGTACCGAAGGTCATGGCGCGCGCGAGCGGGTCGGCCAGGATGTCGCCGACGATGAAGGCCGCGCGCGCGTCGAGCACGGCCGGGCCGGGCGCGGGCCGGGGGCCGGGCTGCAGGCGCACGGGGCCGGCACGGCCGCCGTTGGCCAGCGCGCGGTAGGCGTTGGTCAGCGCCAGCAGCGAGACCTCGGCGCTGCCCAGCGCCAGGCTGGTGCCGTAGTAGTCACCGCCGTGCCTGAGCGCCAGGCCCAGCGCCTGCAGCTGCCGCGCGAAGGCATCGGGCGAGACCATCACCAGCGTGCGCACGGCCGGCACGTTGAGCGAGGAGGCGAGCGCGGTGCGCACCGAGACCCAGCCCTTGAAGCGGCGGTCGTAGTTCTGCGGGATGTACAGGCCGGCCGGCGTGGCGATGTGCGTGGGCGCGTCCTCCAGCAGCGAGGCGGCCGTGAGCCGGCCCTCGGCGATGGCCTGGGCGTACAAAAAGGGCTTCAGCGTGGAGCCGGGCTGGCGCAGCGCGAGCACGCCGTCGACCTCGGCCGCGCGCGACAGTGCGCCCGAGGAGCCAACCCAGGCCAGCACCTCGCCGCTGGCGTTGTCCAGCACCACGAGCGCGCCGTCCTCCACATTGCGCCCGCGCAGCTCGCGCAGGTGCTGGGCCAGCTGCTGCTGGGCGAAGCGCTGCAGGCCGGCGTCCAGGCTGCTGCGCAGGCTGGGCGCGCCGGTGCCGTCCTCGTGCAGCAGCCGGCGCGCCAGGTGTGGCGCGATGCCTTCGCTGGCGGCCCAGCTGCGGCGCTGCAGTGCGCCCAGCGTCAGCAGTTCCAGGCTGGCGCAGTCGGCCGCGCCCGTGCTGTCCTTGAGGACCGTGCAGGCGCGGCGCGCGACCACGGCCGGCGCGGCGTTCGGCCCGCGCACCAGGGCCGCGGCGATGGCGGCCTCGCGCGCATCCATGCCATGCGGTGCCTTGCCGAACAGGCTGCGCGCGAGCGCATCGATGCCGACGATCTCGCCGCGCAGCGGCACCAGGTTCAGGTAGGCCTCCAGGATCTGGTCCTTGCGCCAGCTGCGCTCCAGCCGCTGCGCGGCCACGGCCTGACCCAGCTTCTGGCCGATGCTGCGCCCTCCCGGGCCGGCGCGCCAGTCTTCGTCCAGGAGGCCGGCCAGCTGCATGGTCAGCGTGGAGGCGCCGCGCGTGCGCGTGTTCCAGAGGTTGGCCCATGCCGCGGCCGAGACGGCGCGCCAGTCCACGCCGCTGTGTTGCCAGAAGGCCCGGTCTTCGCTCAGGACCAGGGCCGTGCGCAGTGCGGGCGAGACCTCGGCCAGCGCGACCCAGGGGCCGCGCCGCACGCTGGCGTCGGTGCGCACGCGCTGCAGCAACTGGCCGTCCCGCGCCAGGACCACGGTTTCGGACGGCCGGTGCGCGCTGCGCACATCGTCGTAGGAGGGCAGGGCCGCCGCCAGCGTGCTTGCGCACACCAGCACCAGACCCAGCCATGCCTTGTTCACGGAGCCAGCTCCTTGCAGTTTCGCGCGATCGCACGCCGGCCCCGTCGCTGACCGGCGCCGTTCGCACGGGCGCCGATCCCCGCTGCGCGGGGCCCCTCGCCGCGTGCGCTCACGGCGCCGCCTCCACCTTCACCCGCGCATTGGGCAGCTCGCCGAATATTTCGGGCGCATACATCGCTTCCACGCGCGTGGGCGGCAGCGCGAATTCGCCCACGTTGTTGAGCCGCACCGTGTAGCTGGTCTTGACCTCGCCCTTGGGCAGGAAGCCGTAATAGCTGCGGAAGGCCTCGAAGCCGCGTTCCTCGAAGGCCGGCCAGGCGTTGCCGCCGCGGCGTTCGCCCTGCGTGGCGATGGCCGAGTCACGCCCCAGGCCGCTGCCCAGGATGGTGGCGCCCCCCGGCACGGGGTCGGACAGCACGACCCAGCTCATGTCCTGCGCGGCCGTCACCGTGAGGTTGATGCGCAGGATGTCGCCGCGCGTGAAGCGGCCAGGCCGGGCCCGCTCGACGGGCACGACCTCGCGGGCGATGCGGTAGCCGCCGTCGAACGGCGCCTTCAGCTCCACCGCGGCCAGCGACTGCAAGGTGAGCCAGGGTTTGCCGCTGCCTTCGTGCGCGGCCTGCAGCGTGGCGGCG
>CAJYRH010000464.1 GCA_913776795.1 uncultured Pseudorhodoferax sp.
TGGCGATCTGGAAGGCGGCGAAGGTCAGCGCCGTGGCCACGCCCAGCAGCACGCCGACGGTGTCCAGACCCGCTCCCGGCCGCACCACGAGCAGCATGCCCGCGAAGCCCAGCGCCACGCCGAGCCAGCGGTGCAGGCGGTGGCGCTCGCGCAGCAGCCAGGGCGCCAGGGCCATCAGGAAGATCGGCGCCATGAAATTCATCGCCGTGGCCTCGGCCAGCGGCACGCGCTTCAAGACCGAGAAGAACAGCAGGGTGGAGGCGATCATGAGCGCGCCGCGCAACAACTGGCCCCGCAGCGACCGCGTGCGCAGCAAGCCCAGACCGCGGCGCGGCAGCAGGATGGCGCTGGACAGCGCCGTGTGCACGGCATAGCGCACCCAGGCCACCAGCAGCACGGGCACCCCCAGCAACGCGAGGTATTTGCCGCTGGCATCCAGGCAGGAGAGCGTCCACAGCCCCAGCACGTGGAGCAGCACACCATGGGGGCGCATATAAGCAGAGAACTTTAAGTTCTTATGAGTTCTTCGAAAAAGCGCGTAGATTCGCGCCCCTCGGAGTGAATAAGGGTTTTCACTGATGTGGATCCCAGGGCAAGCAATGATCGAGTTGAGGGGTATCACCCAGACCTACCAGGGTAGCAGCGGGAAGGTCGACGCACTGCGTGGCATCGACCTGCAGGTGGCGGCCGGCGAGGTGTTCGGCATCATCGGCCGCAGCGGCGCGGGCAAGAGTTCGCTGGTGCGCGTGATCAACCTGCTGAACCGGCCGACGGCCGGGAAGGTGCTGGTCGATGGCCGCGAGATGACGGAGCTTCCCGAGGCCGCGCTGCGCATCGCGCGGCGCGACATCGGCATCGTGTTCCAGCATTTCAATGTGCTGAGCTCGCGCACCGTCTACGACAACGTGGCGCTGCCGCTGGAGATCGCGGGCCTGGCCGCCGGTGAGATCAAGAAGCGCGTAGAGCCGCTGCTGGACCTGGTCGGCCTGTCGGCGCTGGCCGGGCGCCATCCCTCGCAGATCAGCGGCGGCCAGAAGCAGCGCGTGGGCATCGCCCGGGCGCTGGCGAACCGGCCCAAGGTGTTGCTGTCGGACGAGGCGACGTCGGCACTGGACCCGGAGACCACGCGCTCCATCCTGGGCCTGCTGCGCCAGATCAACCGGGAGTTCGGCCTGACCATCGTGCTGATCACGCACCAGATGCAGGTGATCAAGCAGGTGGCCGAGCGCGTGGCCGTGATCGACGCGGGCCGCATCGTGGAGCAGGGCCGCGTGATCGACGTGTTTTCCAACCCGCAGCACGCCACCACGCGCAGCCTGATCGAAGAGATCGTGCCGCAGGAGCTGCCCGACTCCGTGCTGGCGCGGCTGCGCACGCTGATGGGCGCCAGCCCGACCGGCGAAGGGCAGGGCCTGCGCCTGGCGTTTGCCGGCGCGGGCGCCGACCAGCCGCTGCTGACCGAACTGGTGCGGCGCTTCGGCCTGGACCTGTCGATCCTGCACGGCCAGATCGACGAGGTGCAGGGCCAGCCGTTCGGCACGCTGGCGGTATTCGCGCGCGGCGCGGCCGACCAGCTGCACGCCGGCATCGCGCACCTGCGCCAGGCCGGCGTGAACGTCCAACCCCTGGTGCAGGGAGCCGCCCATGCTTGATTTCCTCGACACCTTCAACGGTCCGCTGCTGGACCTGTTCGCCACCTCGCTGTGGGAGACGCTGGTGATGGTCGGCATCTCTGGCCTGGCCGGCGCCCTGCTGGGCGTGCCGCTGGGCGTGCTGCTGCGCCTGACCGACCGCGGCGGCGTGCGCGAGAACGCGCCCGTGAACCGCATCGTCGGCGGGATCGTGAACGCGGTGCGCTCCACTCCCTTCATCATCCTGCTCGTCGCCATCATCCCGTTCACGCGCTTCGTCACGGGTTCGTCCATCGGCACGGCCGCCGCCGTGGTGCCGTTGACGCTGGCGGCCGCGCCCTTCGTGGCCCGGCTCGTGGAGACGGCGCTGCGCGAGGTCGACCATGGCCTCGTGGAGGCCGCCCAGGCCATGGGGGCAACGACCTGGCAGATCGTCTGGAAGGTGCTGCTGCCCGAGGCGCTGCCCGGCATCGTGGCGGCCCTGACCATCACGCTGGTCAGCCTGACCGGCTTCTCGGCCATGGCAGGTGCCATCGGCGGTGGCGGGCTGGGCGATCTGGGCATCCGCTACGGCTACCAGCGCTTCCTGCCCGAGGTGATGGCGGCCGTGGTGCTCGTGCTGATCGTCTTCGTGCAGCTGGTGCAGAGCGCCGGCGACTGGCTGGTGCGGCGCATCCGGCATTGATGTGCTTGCGGCGGTTGCGCCGTCGAGCTCACGCATTCTTTTTCTTCAGGGAGTTCCCATGCAAAAACGTACATTCATTTCCACCATCGCGCTTGCGCTGCTGGCCTCCACGACGGCCATTGCCCAGGACAGGCCGCTCAAGATCGGCGTCACGGCCGGTCCGCACGCGCAGATCTTCGAGCAGGTCAAGCGCATCGCCGAGAAGGACGGCCTGAAGGTCCAGATCGTCGAGTTCAGCGACTACATCCAGCCCAACGCGGCGTTGGCCGCCGGCGACCTGGACGCCAACAGCTACCAGCACCAGCCCTTCCTGGACCTGCAGGTCAAGGACCGCGGCTACAAGTTCGTCTCGGTCGGGCAGACCGTCAATTTCCCGATCGGCCTGTACTCCAAGAAAGTCAAGGACTTGAAGGACCTCAAGGAAGGCGCGCGCTTCGGCATCCCCAACGACCCGACCAACGGCGGCCGCGTGCTGCTGGTGCTGCAGGACAAGGGGCTGATCAAGCTCAAGCCGTCGGCCGGCCTGAGGGCCACGCCACTGGACGTGGTCGAGAACCCGAAGAAGCTGCGCTTCGTGGAACTCGAGGCCGCGCAGCTGGCGCGTTCGCTGGACGACCTGGACGCCGCGGCGGTCAACACCAACTTTGCGCTGTCGGCTGGCCTGAACCCGGGCAAGGACGCGATCGCGCAGGAGAGCGCCAAGTCGCCTTATGTGAACGTGCTGGTCGTGCGCGAGCTGGACAAGGACAGGCCGTGGGTCGGCAAGCTGGTCAAGGCCTACCACTCCGACGAGGTCCGCAAGTTCATTCAGACCGAGTTCAAGGGCGCGGTGCTGGCGGGTTTCTGAAAGTGGTCAGAGGTGCGCAGTCTGTCCAACGGCCGGGCGGATGCGCACCATGGCCCTGATCAGGACCGCCATGCCCGTCGGCAGCCTGCGTAAGGTTCGTTCATCCGCGGGCAGGCGTTCGGGCTGGCCCGGATGGGCATGATCGGCCCGTCGGTGGATGCCATCGGCGCGGCCCTGGCGCACCAGCACCTGCGCAATGCGCAGGCTTGCCTGGACGTGCCCACACTGCGCCATCCCGAGGCTTTCGTGCAGGCCAGGGACGGCCTGCTCGAGGCCGACGGCAGCATCGGCGAGGCCAGC
>CAJYRH010000465.1 GCA_913776795.1 uncultured Pseudorhodoferax sp.
GGCGGCCACGCGCGATGGCCGCCGCCGCGCGCAGGTCCTCGATGCGGCCGTTGGTGCACGAGCCGATGAACACGTGCTGGATGGGCGTGCCCGCGATGGCCGCGCCGGCCGGCAGCCGCGCATAGGCCATTGCGCGCGCGGCGCTGCTGCGCTGCGGGCCATCCGGCAGATCGGCCGGCTGCGGTACATGGCCGTCGATGGGCGCGACCTGGTCGGGGCTGGTGCCCCAGGTCACCTGCGGCGCGATCTGGCGCGCGTCGAAGCGGTGCTCCACGTCGAAGACCGCGCCCGCGTCGGTGTGCAGGTCCTGCCAGGCGGCGAGCGCTGCCGTCCGGTGTTCGGCCAGGTCGGGCGCGCGCGCCAGCACGTAGGCGATGGCCTTCTCATCGGGGGCGACCAACGCGCCGCGCGCGCCGGCCTCCACCGCCATGTTGCACAGCGTGAAGCGGGCCTCGACGGACAGCGCGTCGATCGCGCTGCCGCTGAACTCGACCACGCAGCCGCGCGCGCCCTGGGCCCCGATGCGGCCGATCACGGCCAGCACCAGGTCCTTGGCCGTGCTGCCCGCGGGCAGTTCGCCGTCCACCCGGATGTGCATGTTGCGGGCGACGCGGTAGGCCAGGGTCTGCGTGGCCAGCACATGCTCGACCTCGGTGGTGCCGATGCCGAAGCCCAGGGCGCCCAGCGCGCCGTAGGTCGTGGTGTGGCTGTCGCCACAGATGACGACCATGCCGGGGCGCACCATGCCGTGCTCGGGCGCGAGGACGTGCTCGATGCCCTGCCGCGCATCGTTGGTGTCGAACAGCGGGATGCCGAACCGGGCGCAGTTACTGTGCAGGTTGCTGGCCTGCAAGGCCGAAGCGGCGTCGGCGATCACGCGGACCTTGCCCGGGTGCGTGGGAATGATGTGGCTCACGACGGCCACGTTCTGGCCCGGCATGGGCACGCCGCGGCGCTGCGCGTCCAGGCCGGCGAAGGCCTGCGGGCTGGTGTACTCGTTCATGAGGTGCAGGTCGCAGAACAGCAGGATGTTCTCTGCGTCGAGCGCGGCCACGGTGTGGCTGTCGACCAGCTTGCGGTAGAGGGTGCGAGGGGGCATGCCGCAAGCGTAATGCTGATGCCAGAAACAATAATGCGGCTCCATGGCACATGATTTGTTACTTCAAACTCACCAATGGCCGCTCTCAACGACCTTGCCTTCTTCGCGCAGCTGGTCAAGGCCGGCAACTTCACGGGTGCGGCCCAGGAGCTGGGCAACACGCCGGCCGCCGTCAGCAAGCGGCTGGCGGCGATCGAGCGCCGGCTCGGCGTGCGCCTGCTGCAGCGGACCACGCGGCGCATCGGCCTCACGCCCGAGGGCGAGATGTACCTGGTCGAGGGCCAGCGCGTGCTGGCCGATCTGCAGGCGCTGGAGCGCGCCGTCTCGGGCAGCAGCGAGAAGCCGGCGGGCCTGCTGCGCGTGGCCGCCACGCTGGGCTTCGGCCGCAAGCACATCGCGCCGGCGCTCTCCAGCTTCGCGCGCCAGTTCCCCGCCGTCGAGCTGCAGCTGCAGCTGACCGACCGACCGGTGGACCTGGTCGGCCAGGGCCTGGACCTGCAGATCCGCTTCGGCGATCTGCCCGAGTCCAATCTCACGGCGCGGCTGCTCGCGCACAACCGGCGCGTGCTGTGCGCCTCGGCCGCCTACCTGCGTGCCGCCGGCACGCCCACGCATCCGCGCGAACTGGCCCGCCACGCCTGCCTGTTCATCCGCGAGCACGACGAGACCTTCGGCACCTGGCAACTGCAGTCGGGTGGGCGCGCGGAGAAGGTCAAGGTGCGCGGCCCGCTGGCCGCCAACGATGGCGAGAGCGTGGTCGGATGGGCGCTGGACGGCCACGGCATCCTGATGCGCTCTCTCTTGGAGGTGGCGCCGCTGCTGCGCTCGGGACGGCTGCGGCCGGTGCTGGCGGACTGGGCACTGCCGCCGGCCGACATCCACGCGGTGTTTCCCACGCGCAGCCATCTGTCGGCCAGGACGCGCGCGCTGGTGGACTTCCTAATGGCGGCGTTCGAGGCCCACCGGCGCGATGGCGATGGCGGCTGGTGAGGCAGTCTTCCCAGGCCGGCGGACACCCACCATGCGACCAGAGCGTTGACCAGCACGCGGGAGCGTGCGCGCGCTCCTCAGGGCACACTCACGTCTTTGCCCCGCTGCTCCGTGGACTTCCTGCTCCAGACCCTCGCCCAGTACGGCATCGCCTTCGTGTTCGCCATGGTGCTCATCGAGCAGCTGGGCGCCCCGATCCCGGCCTTTCCCGTGCTGATGCTGGGCGGCACGCTGGCCGCGCGCGGCGAACTCGCGCTGGCGCCGCTGTTCGCCGCCGCCATGGCCGCCACGCTGATCGCCGACAACGTCTGGTACTGGGCGGGCGCTCGTCTTGGCCGGCGCGTGCTGCGCTTCATGTGCACGGTTTCGCTGACGCCCGACAGCTGCGTGCGCCAGACCGAATCCATCTTCCTGCGCTTCGGCCCGGCCTCGCTGCTGGTGGCCAAGTTCGTGCCGGGCTTCGCCTCGGTGTCCACCGCGATGTCGGGCGCGCTGCACATCCGGCGCGCCACCTTCGTGATGTTCGACGCGATCGGCAGCGCGCTGTGGATCGGCCTGGGGCTGACCCTGGGCTGGCTGTTCTCCTCGGCCATCGAGGACGCGCTGGCCACGCTGAGCGAACTGGGCCGCTGGGGCGTGGCGCTGCTGCTGGCGGCCGTGCTGGCCTTCGTCGCGTCCAAGTGGTGGCAGCGGCGCCAGTTCCAGCGCCAGCTGGCCAGCGAGCGCATCAGCGTGGAGGCCCTGGCTGCGCACATGGACAGCGGTGCGCCCGCCGTGCTGGTCGATGTGCGGGTGCCGGGCAGCCTGCCGCACGGCCGCATTCCCGGCGCGCTGCAGATGCAGGGCAAGCAGCTGCCGGCCGAACTCGGTGCGCTGGCGCGCGACACCCTGCTGGTGGTCTACTGCGCCTGCCCGAACGAGGTGTCCGCCGTGCAGGTGGCCCAGCGGCTGCAGCGCCAGGGTTTCACGCGCGTGCTGCCGCTGCGGGGCGGCGTGGACGCCTGGCTGGCCGCCGGCCGGCCCCTGACCACGGTGTAGGCGCTCACCAGGCCAGCCGCCAGCCGCCCGGGCCGACCGGCACCGGTGGCTGCTCCACGGGAAGCGCGCCGGGGTCCAGAAAGTCGCCCAGTACGTCGTCGCGCAGCGCGATGAAGCGCGGATCGCTGCGGTGGCGCGGGT
>CAJYRH010000466.1 GCA_913776795.1 uncultured Pseudorhodoferax sp.
GCCTTGAGTTCCAGCGCCAGGGCCACCGTGCTGTCCAGGTCCCAGCCGCCGGCCACCCAGTCGGTGGCCGACACGCGCATCCAGACCGGCCTGTCGGCCGGGAAGGCAGCGCGTACCGCATCGAACACCTCCAGCGGAAAGCGCATGCGGTTGGCCAGGCTGCCGCCGTAGTCGTCCGTGCGCTGGTTGGCCAGCGGCGACAGGAACTGGTGCAGCAGGTAGCCGTGCGCGCCATGCAGCTCGATGCCGTCCAGGCCCAGCCGGGCGGCGCGGCGGGCGGCACTGGCGAAGGCCTCGCGCACGCGGCGCAGGCCGCCGGCGTCGAGTGCGGCCGGGGCCTGTTCGCCCGGCGCATGCGGCAGGGCCGAGGCCGAAACGCCCTGCCAGCCGCCCGGCGCGTCGGCGCGCACCTGGGCGCCGCCGTCCCAGGGGGCGCGGCTGGACGCCTTGCGGCCCGCGTGGCCGAGCTGGATCGCCACCGGCATCGGCGAATGCGCGCGCAGCGCCGCCAGCACCCGAGCCAGTCCGGCCTCGTTGTCGTCCGAGTAAAGGCCGAGGTCGCCCGCGGTGATGCGGCCTTCGGCCTCGACGGCCGTGGCCTCCAGCACCAACAACCCGGCGCCTGACAGCGCGAGCCGGCCCAGGTGGATCATGTGCCAGTCGCCGGGCGTTCCCTCGCTGGCCGAGTACTGGCACATGGGCGCGACGACGATGCGGTTGGCCAGCCGCAGCGGGCCGATCTGCAGGGGCTGGAACAGGTGGCTCATGGCGTGGGTTCGGCAAGGGGTGGCAAGGGGGCGGGCGCGAACAGGCCGGCGACGGTGCGCAGGATGTGCGCGCGCACCAGCGCTTCGACGCCGTCGGCGTCGCCCGCCTTCAGCGCCGCGAGGATCTCGCGGTGCACGTCCTGCACATAGTCGACGGAGGGGCGGTTTTCCATCCAGACGCGCATCAGCGGCTCGATGACCGAGTGCAGCGAGGAGATCTGGTGCATGAGGCGCGGCGCGTCGCTCACGGCGCACAGGCGCTCGTGGAACTGGCGGTGCACCGTGATCCAGTCCGAGGTGTTGGCCGCGCTGCGCTGCATCTTGGCCAGCAGCTGCTCCAGGTCGTGGATGTCGTCGGCGCTCACGCGCCGCGCCGCCATTGCCGCGGCCAGGCCTTCGAGCACGGCGCGCATGGCGAACACCTCGCGCACCTCCTTCTCGCTCAGGTCGCGCACCACGGCCCCGCGGTTGGGCCGCATCACGATCAGCCCCTCGGCGGCCAGGCGGTTCAGGGCCTCGCGCACGGGCATGCGGCTCATGCCCAGCGCGCCGGCGATCTCCTCGGGCACCAGGCGCGCGCCGGGGCGCTGCAGGCCCATGCGGATGGCATGGCGGATGTGCTGGTAGGCCTCCTCCTGGGCGGTCGAGTGCGTGGATTCGAACGGAGGAGGGTGTTGCATCAGCTTCGGGGAACAGGGATCTGCGTGGCAGGCCGCGCGATTCTATGGGGGGTGTCCCGGACGTCCGGCGTCGGTGCGGGTGCATCTGGGTGGGGCAGTCACGCGTGGCGTGGGGCACGAAGCTGGTGCAAGGCAGGGGCCGCGGCGCACGCTGCGCGTGCATGCGGCGCCGGATCGGCCCATGGATGCATGGCCTGGCAATTGCTTACTCTGCAGCATCCAGCAAATTGGATCCAAATATCCAAAGATCCAGAAATGCGGGATACTGGGGGCCGCCACGAGACCCGTGGCTGCCTGGCACGCCCTTCCATTCGTCAGACGAGGATTTCATCCATGCTTCTTGAGTCGTTGCGCACGTCATTCCTGGCAGCCGTGGTCCTGGCGGCCGGCACCGCCAGCGCGCAGACGCCGGCCCCGGCCTGGCCCACCAAGCCGGTCCGCATCGTGGTGCCGTTCCAGGCCGGTTCGGCCACCGACCTCATCAGCCGCCAGATCGGCACCGGCCTGGGCAAGGCCCTGGGCCAGACCTTCGTGGTGGAGAACAAGCCCGGCGCCGCCGCCATGATCGGCAGCGACACCGCAGCCCGTGCGCCCGGCGACGGCTACACGCTGCTGATGAGCGGCCCGGCCTCGATGGTGACCAACCGCTTCCTGTACAAGAAGCTCAGCTACGAGCCCGATGCCTTCGAGAAGGTGGCCGTGGTGGCGATCACGCCCAACGTGCTGCTGTCGCACCCGTCGCTGCCGTTCAAGACCGTGCCGGAAATGGTGGCCTACGCCAAGGCCAACCCGGGCAAGCTCACCTACGCCTCCTTCGGTGCCGGCACCACCTCGCACATGGCCGGCGAGATGCTGCGCCAGCTGGCCGGCATCGACATCGTGCACGTGCCCTACAAGGGCGCCGGCGAGGCGATCCCGGCGCTGCTGTCGGGCCAGGTCTCCATGTACTTCGACACCATCATGACCGCGCTGCCGCAGGTCAAGGCCGGCCAGTTGCGCGCGCTCGGCGTGTCCAGCGCCTCGCGCGCCGCGATGGCGCCGGACATTCCCACCATCGCCGAGCAGGGCTACCCGGGCTACGACATCGCGCCCTGGTACGGCATCGTGGCGAGCCCCGGCACGCCCACGCCCATCGTGGCGCGGCTGAACGCCGAGATCAACAAGCTGCTGCAGGACGCCGAGTTCCGCGAGCGCCTGGTGGCCACCGGTGCCGAGGCGCGCGGCGGCTCCATCGCCGATTTCGAGGCCTTCGTGCGCAGCGAGGTGCCGCGCACCGAAAAGCTGGTCAAGCAGTCCGGCATCACCATGCAATAGTGCCGGCGGCGCCGCCGCGGCTTCTTCCTTCCAACGTCCACCATCCTCCATGCAAGACTTCGACTGGGCCTTTCCCTACCGTTCGCAGAAGATGCCGCTGCTCGCGGCCAACGCCGTCAGCACCAGCCAGCCGCTGGCTGCGCAGGCCGGTCTGGAGATGCTGCGCGAAGGCGGCAACGCCATCGACGCGGCCATTGCCACGGCCATCACGCTGACGGTGGTGGAGCCGGTCATGAACGGCATCGGCGGCGACCTGTTCGCCCAGGTCTGGCACGAAGGAAAGCTCTACGGGCTCAACGCCAGCGGCCGCGCACCGGCCCGCTGGACGCTTGCGCACTTCGCCGGCCGCGGCGCCATGCCCAAGGTCGGCTGGGACACCGTCACGGTGCCGGGCCAGGTCGCGGGCTGGCAGGCGCTGTCCGAGCGCTTCGGCAAGCTGCCGTTCCAGCAGCTGTTCGCGCCCGCCATCTCCTATGCCGCGGACGGCTACCTGGTCTCGCCGCAGATCGCGCGGCAGTGGGCCGCCCAGGTGCCCGTGCTGGTGGACCAGCCTGGCTTCAAGACGACCTTTCTCGTCGACGGCCGCGCGCCGCGCGCCGGCGAGCGCTGGCGCTGCCCGGACCAGGCGCGCACGCTGGCCGAGATCGCCGCCACAGGGGGCCGCAGCTTCTACGAAGGCGCGCTGGCCGAGCGCATCGTGGCCCATGCGCGCAACACCGGCGGGACGATCGACGCGCACGACCTCGCGCAGCACCAGGTGGCCTGGGTCGAGCCGATCGCGCAGGCTTTCCGCGGCCACCTGCTGCACGAGCTGCCGCCCAACGGGCAGGGCATCGCCGCGCTGATCGCACTGGGCATCGTCGAGCGCTTCGACGTGGAGGCGATGGGCCTGGACAGCGCCGACTTCCACCACCTGGCCATCGAGGCCATGAAGCTGGCCTTCGCCGACCTGCACGCCCATGTGGCCGAGGCTGCGCACATGCAGGTGGCGCCAACGGCGTTGCTCGATCCGCAGTACCTGGCGTCGCGCGCCGCGCTGATCCGAATGGACCGCGCGTCCGTGCCGATGGCGGGCGTGCCCAGGCCGGGCGGCACCGTCTACCTGGCGGCGGCCGATGCCAACGGCTCCATGGTGTCCTTCATCCAGTCCAACTACCGTGGCTTCGGCTCGGGCGTGGTGGTGCCGGGCACGGGCATCTCGCTGCACAACCGCGGCGAAAGCTTCAGCCTGCAGGCCGGCCACCCCAACTGCGTGGCGCCCGGCAAGCAGCCCATGCACACCATCATCCCGGGCTTCGTCACGCGGGACGGCCAGCCGCTGATGGCCTTCGGCGTGATGGGCGGCTCCATGCAGGCCCAGGGGCACCTGCAGATGATGCTGCGCCTGGCCGCCTTCCGCCAGAACCCGCAGGCCATGAGCGACGCGCCGCGCTTCCGCGTGGAGAACGGCCCGGTCGTGAACGTCGAGTCACACCTGTCCGCCACGGTGGTGCGGGAACTGCAGGCCCGGGGGCACGACGTGCAGGTGGCCCCGGCCGACAGCCTGGAGTTCGGCTCGGCCCAACTGATCCACCGCGTCGAGGGCGGCTACCTGGCGGCCAGCGACTCGCGCCGCGACGGCCAGGCCGTGGGTTTCTAGAGCACCTTGAACAGATGCGTGCCGTCGCGGGCCAGCTGCGCGACCAGGCCGAACTCCCAGTCCAGGTAGGCCTGCATGGCC
>CAJYRH010000467.1 GCA_913776795.1 uncultured Pseudorhodoferax sp.
CTTCCGCGAGCCTGCTGTTGTGGCCCATGGTCTCCGGCGCGGCCGGCGCATCGGCGCTGACGCCGGCAGGCGCCGTGCAACTGATCAACCGCGAAAAGGCCGTGGTGGTTGACGTCAGCGAAGAGCCGGAATTCGCCACCGGCCACGTCGTCGGTGCCAGGAACGTGCCCTTCGGCCAGCTCGACACCAAGCTGCCCGGCGTGGTCAGGAACAAGGGCTTGCCGCTGTTGCTGGTCTGCCCCACCGGCGCGCGCGCCAACCGCGCGGTGGCTGCCGCCAAGAAGCTGGGCTATGAGAAGGCGCAGGCCGTGGCCGGCGGCATGAAGGGCTGGCGCGACGCCGGCCTGCCGGTGGAGAAGGCGTGATGCAGGCCGTCCGCATGTACACGACGGCGGTGTGCCCTTACTGCATCCGCGCCAAGCAGGTGCTCAAGGCCAAGGGCGTGGTGCAGATCGAGGAGATCCGCGTCGACACCGACCCGGCCGAACGCACCAAGATGATGGAGCTGACCGGCCGGCGCACCGTGCCGCAGATCTTCGTGGGCGAGACCCATGTGGGTGGTTGCGACGACCTGATCGCGCTGGACAGCCGTGGCGGCCTGGTGCCGCTGCTGCAGGGAAGCTGACGCGGCGCTCGTCCATAATCGCCGGTTGACTGCCGCCCGCCGTGCACGCTCGTCCGGCGGGCTTTTTTTGACACCCGAAAGACCTCCATGGCCGAGACCCAAGACCAAGCTCCCGTGTTCCAGATCCAGCGCATCTATTTGAAGGAAGCCTCGCTGGAGCAGCCCAATTCGCCAGCCATTCTGTTGCAGCAGGAGCAGCCTCAGGTCGACATCCAGCTGGGCGTGGACGGGGCCAACGTGGCCGACGGCGTCTACGAGGTGACGGTCACCGCCACGGTGCACACCCGGGTGGGTGGCGACAAGACCGTGTTCCTGGTCGAAGCCAAGCAGGCCGGCATCTTCGAGATCCGAAACCTGCCGCAGGACCAGATGGGCGCCATCATGGGCATCGCCTGCCCGCAGATCGTCTATCCGTACCTGCGTGGGAACGTGGCAGATCTGGTCCAGCGCGCCGGCTTCCCGCCTGTGCACCTGGCGGAGATCAACTTCCAGGCCATGTACGAGCAGCAGCAGGCGCAGCAGGCCACTGCCGCCAACGGCGCTGCTCCGGCCATCCAGTAAGCCGCATGAAGATCGCCGTGCTGGGCGCGGGCGCCTGGGGCACGGCGCTGGCCGTGCATGCCAGCCGGCTGCCGGGGCGCAGCGTGACGCTGTGGGCGCGCGATGCGGCGCAGGCGGCGCAGATGCGCACGCAGGGTGCGAATGCACGCTACCTGCCGGACGCCCGGCTCCCGGCGTCTCTGGCCATCGCCGACGGCGCCCTGGCCCCTTGCTGCGCGCAGCAGGACCTGCTGGTCATCGCCACGCCCATGGCGGCACTGCGCGCCATGCTGGTCCAGCTGGCGCCGCTGGGGCGGCCGCTGGCCTGGCTGTGCAAGGGCTTCGAGGCCGGCGGCGCAGGTCTGCTCGGCCATGAAATCCACCAGTCCGTTGCTGGCGCCGGCGCGTTCGGCGTGCTGAGCGGTCCCAGCTTCGCCCAGGAGGTGGCGGCCGGACAACCCACGGCGCTGGTCGCCGCGAGCGCCGATGCGCTGCTGCGCGAGCGGCTGGTGCAGGCATTCCATGGCCCCACGCTGCGCGTGTACAGCAGTGACGACGTGGCTGGCGTGGAGGTGGGCGGCGCAGTCAAGAATCTTCTGGCGATCGCCACCGGCCTGTGCGACGGCTTGCAGCTGGGCCTCAATGCGCGCGCCGCACTGGTCACGCGCGGTTTGGCCGAGATGACCCGGCTGGGCCTGGCACTGGGTGCACGGGCCGAGACCTTCATGGGCCTGTCGGGCCTGGGCGACCTCGTGCTGACCGCCACCGGCGACCTCAGCCGCAACCGCAAGGTCGGGCTGCTGCTGGCCCGCGGCATGCGGCTCGACGAGGCCGTGGCCTCGCTGGGCCATGTGGCCGAGGGCGTCTACAGCGCACGCACCGTGGTGCAGCGCGCCGCAGCGCTGGGCGTGGAGATGCCCATCGCCGAAAGCGTGCTGGCCCTGCTCGACGGCCGCCTGCAGCCGCGGCAGGCGGTGGCCGCGCTGATGGGCCGCGAGCCCGCCGCCGACGGCGTGTAGCTCAGGTGGGCGTGTAGGCCAGGCGCACGTAGATGGGCGCAAAGGCCTCGGCCTGAACGATCTCGACCAGCGTTTCCTTGCCCAGTTCCAGCAGCGCGATGAAGGTGACGACGAGCACCGTCGCTCCCTTTTCGGGATTGAACAGCTCCTCGAACTCGACGAACTTTCGGCCCTGCAGCGTGCGCAGCACCTGCGTCATGTAGTCGCGCACCGACAGCTCTTCGCGCGTGATCCTGTGGTGCTGCACGAGCTTGGCGCGCTTGAGGATGTCGCGCCAGGCCTCCTGCAGGTCGGCCAGGTTCACGTCCGGAAAACGCGGCTGCAGCGACTGCTCGATGGTGACCTGTGCCTTGAGGAAATCGCGGCCGAACTGCGGCAGCGCATTCAGGCGCGCGCCGGCCAGCTTCATCTGCTCGTACTCGAGAAGCCGGCGCACAAGCTCGGCACGCGGGTCTTCCGGCTCCTCGCCATCGGCCGCCTTCTTGGGTGGCAGCAGCATGCGCGACTTGATCTCGATCAGCATGGCTGCCATGAGCAGGTATTCCGCCGCCAGCTCCAGGTTGCGCGTGCGGATCTCGTCGACGTACGCGAGGTACTGCCGCGTGACGGCCGCCATGGGGATGTCGAGGATGTTGAAGTTCTGCTTGCGGATCAGGTAGAGCAGCAGGTCCAGCGG
>CAJYRH010000468.1 GCA_913776795.1 uncultured Pseudorhodoferax sp.
TCGAGATGATGGCCGAGGGTGCGAGCCTGGGCCGCGACCGCGCCATCGACCTTGAATCCGCCGCCTTCGGCCGTGTCGCGAAAACCCAGGCCGCGGCCTCGCTGGTGCGCGCCTTCCTGAACGACCAGGCCGTCAAGAAGCTGCACAAGCGCCATGCGCGCGAGGGCCGGCCCGTGGCGCGTGCAGCCGTGCTGGGGGCCGGCACCATGGGCGGCGGCATCGCCTTCACGAGCGCGCTGCGCGGCGTGCCCGTGCGCATGAAGGACATCGCCCAGAGCGCGCTGGACCTGGGCCTGGCCGAGGCCGACAAGCAACTGGCCCGCCAGGTGAGGAACGGCCGCCTGAAGCCCGAGAAGGCCCAGGCCGTGCGCAGCGCGATCACCGCGCAGCTCGACGAGGCCGGTTTCGACGAGGTGGACTGCGTGATCGAGGCCATCGTCGAGAGCCTCGACGTCAAGCGCCACGTCCTCGCTGCGCTGGAAGGCAGCGTCGGGGGCGACACCGTGATTGCGTCGAACACCTCCAGCCTGCGCATCGACGACATCGCCCAGCCGCTCGCGCGGCCCGAGAACTTCGTCGGCATGCATTTCTTCAACCCGGTGCCCGTGATGCCGCTGGTCGAGGTGATCCGCGGCTCGCGCACCAGTCCGCAGGCCGTGTCCACGGCCGTGGCCTATGCGGCCGCCATGGGCAAGGTGCCCATCGTCGTGCAGGACGGCCCGGGCTTCCTGGTCAACCGCATCCTCACGCCCTACGTGAACGCCTTCGTGCAGCTGGTGGCCGACGGTGCCGACTTCGAGCAGGTCGACCGCGCCATGGAGGCCTTCGGCTGGCCCATGGGCCCGGCCTACCTGCAGGACGTGGTCGGCATGGACGTGGGCGCGCACGTGTTCGACGTGATCGCGGCCGGCTACCCCGCGCGCATCCGCCCCAGCGAGCGCAACGCCATCCGCGCGCTGGTCGCCGCGGGCCGCTTCGGGCAGAAGACCGGCGGCGGCTTCTACGACTACCAGGCCGACCCGGCCGGCAAGCCGCGCAAGAGCTCCTCGCCCGCGGCGCGCGACCTCGTGGCCGCACTGCAGACCGGTGGCGCGCGCGACTTCACCGACGCCGAGATCGTAGAACGCATGATGTTGCCCATGCTGGTGGAGTCCGCGCACGCGCTGGAGGAGGGCGTGGTTGCCACACCCGCAGAACTCGACACCGCCATGCTGCTGGGCATCGGCTTTCCCGCCTACGCCGGCGGCCCGCTGCAGTACGCCGACTGGCTGGGCCTGCCCCAGGTGGTGGCGCTGTGCGAGAAGTACGCGGCCTTCGGTCCGCAGTACGCTGCGACGGCGCGCATGCGCGCCATGGCGGCCGAAGGCGCCCGCTACCACAGCCTCTGATTCCATCCCTATACCACCCAACAGGAGAGAACCCATGCAACTCGATTCCAGCATCGCCGCCGTCGTCACCGGCGGCGCATCCGGGCTGGGCGCCGCCACCGCGCGCCGCCTGGCCAGGTCCGGCGTCAAGGTCGCGCTGTTCGACATGAACGAAGAGAAGGGCGAGGCCCTGGCCAAGGAACTCGGCGGCGTGTTCTGCAAGGTCGACATCACCAGCGAGGAGCAGGTCGACGCGGCCTTCGCCAAGGCCCGCGCCGCGCACGGCCAGGAGCGCATCCTGATCAACTGCGCCGGCATCGGCGGCGCGGTCAAGACCGCCAGCCGCGACAAGACCACGGGCGACATCAAGCACTTCCCGCTCGCCAACTTCGACCGCGTGATCCAGGTCAACCTGGTCGGCACCTTCCGCTGCATCGCCAAGAGCGCGGCCGGCATGCTGACCCTGGAGCCGCTGCAGGACGCCGACAACTCTGGCGAGCGTGGCGCCATCGTCAACACCGCCTCGGTCGCGGCCGTGGACGGCCAGATGGGCCAGGCCAGCTACTCGGCCAGCAAGGGCGGCATCGTGGGCATGACGCTGCCGATCGCGCGCGACCTGATGGCCGAAGGCATCCGCGTGAACACCATCCTGCCGGGCATCTTCAACACGCCGCTGCTGCAGGGTGCGCCCGAGAACGTGAAGGCCGCGCTGGCCGCCTCCGTGCCCTTCCCCAAGCGCCTGGGCAACCCCGACGAATACGCCCAGCTGGCCGAGACCATGGTCACCAACGGCTACTTCAACGGCGAGTGCGTGCGCCTGGATGGCGCGATCCGCATGGCACCGCGCTGAGAGCGGCGTGAGGGGCCCGGGCGGGCCGCGATGTGCGGCGCGTTGCGTCCGCCTTGCGAAGCATGGGCGTGCATCCGGGTGAGCACGTTCACGATGAAGACAACCTGAGGTCGTGCCGTGGTGGTCGCGACGCCGATGCGGACACCGGCATCAGCCGCCGCGCAGCACCTCGCCGAAGCGCTGGATGCCCTGCTGCACGAGGGCCTGCGCGGCCGGCGACCAGCGCCCCATGTCGTAGAAGCCGTGCACCATGCCGGGCCCAGCGATGTGCTCGGCCTGGCTGCCGGCGGCCAGCAGCGCCTTGGCATAGGCCATGCCGCTGTCGCGCAGCGGGTCGAACTCGGCCGTCACGACCACGGCCGGCGGCAGCCGCGTGAGGTCGGGGTGGCGCAGCGGTGCCAGGCGCGGGTCATGTGGGTCGGCCACGGTGCCGGCGTAGTGCCCGTAGAACCAGGCCATGGTGGCGGTTTCGAGGAAGTAGCCCTTGGCGTTCTGCGCCAGGCTGGGGTAGTCGGCCTGGGCGTGGTCCACCGCGGGGTAGATCAGGAACTGCGCAGCCAGCGGAATGCCGGCATCGCGCATCTGCTGCGCCACCACGGCCGCGAGGTTGCCGCCCGCGCTGTCGCCGGCCACGCCCACGGTCGCACTGCCGCCGAGTCCGGCCGCGTTCGCGGCGACCCAGCGCGTTGCGGCCACCGCGTCGAGGGCCGCGGCCGGGAAAGGGTGCTCGGGCGCGAGCCGGTAGTCCACGGCCACCACCACGGCCCTGGCGCCGCGGCACAGGTCGCGGCACATGTTGTCGTGTGTGTCCAGGTCGCCGATGACCCAGCCGCCTCCGTGGAACCAGGCCACGGTGGGGAAGGGGCCTGGGCCCTCGGGTCGGTAGATCCGCGCCTTGAGGGGCCCGGCCGCGCCGTCGACCGTGGCGTCCTGCACGCTGGCGACGGGCACGACCTCATGCGGCTTGCGCGTGCCCACCGTGAGCGCAAGGTAGCCGGCGCGGCCTTCGGCGGGCGTGCCTTCGGAGGTGGGCTTTCTGCCTGCGGCAGCCATCGTCTGCAGCACGCCGGCAAGGTGGGGGTCCAGGGGCATGGGCTTCCTTCGGTTCAGTGGTAGACAAGGGCGCTTTCGTCCGGGCGCACGGCGGGCAGCGCGTCGCGCTCGTCCTGGTATTCGAGGTTGTGCCGCCAGGGGTCGCGGTCGCCCTGGCGGAACATGCGGTGCTGGGCGCGCAGGATGTAGCCCGCGTTGAAGTTCTGCAGGTCCATCCAGGGCAGGCGCGGCATGCCGGCGTCCCCGGCGCGCAGCCGGGGCTCCACGACGGCAAGGCCATGGGCCTGCATGTGCGCGAGCACGCGGCACACCAGGTTGCAGACCAGGTCCAGCCGCAGCGTCCAGCTCGAGCGGAAGTAGCCCATCACATAGGCCAGGTTGGGCAGCCCCTCGAGCATGATGCCGCGCCAGGTCACGCGCTGCGTGAAGTCCACCGGCACGCCGTCGATGGCGAAGGGCATGCCGCCCAGCAGCTGCAGGTCGAAGCCCGTGGCGGTGACGACCACATCGGCAGGCAGGTGCGCACCGCTGGCCAGCCGGATGCAGGTGGCGTCGAAGCATTTGATGCCGTCGGTGACCACCGAGGCCTTGCCGCTGCGGATGGCGGCGAACAGGTCGCCGTCGGGCACCACGGCCACGCGCTGCTGCCAGGGGCGGTAGCGCGGGTTGAAATGCCGGTCCACGTCGAAGCCCGCCGGCAACTGGCTGCGTGCCTGCTCCATGAGGTTGGCGCGCAGGTCCTCGGGCCGCTCGAAGGACATGCGCACCACCTCGCTGTTGCGCGCGATGTGGGCGCGGCGCAGGATCTCGTGCGTCCATTCGGGCGGCAGGTCCAGTGCACGCAGCGGGGCTTCGAGCGGATGGGCGCGCGGCAGGGCCGAGAAGAAGGTCGGCGAGCGCTGCAGCATGGTCACGTGGGCCGCCTGGTCGGCGAGCGCCGGGATCAGCGTGGCGGCCGTGGCGCCCGAGCCGACCACCACCACGCGCCGGCCCGTGCAGTCCAGGTCCTCGGGCCAGTGCTGCGGATGCACCACGCGTCCCTGGAAGCTGTCGCGCCCTGGCCAGTCGGGCGTGTAGGGCTGGCCGTGGTCGTAGTAGCCGGCGCACATCCAGAGAAAGCCGGCGGTCAGCACGAGCGGCGCGTCGATGCCCGTGCGCGCGATGCGCAGCGTCCAGCGTCGGTCCTGCGACGACCAGTCGGCCGACAGCACGCGGTGGCCGTAGCGGATCAGCGGCGCCAGGCCGTTCTCGTCGATGGTCTCGGCCAGGTAGCGGCGGATCTCGCCGGCGGTGGCGATCGCGCTGCCCATCCAGGGCTTGAAGGCGTAGCCATAGGTGTGCAGGTCGCTGTCCGAGCGGGCGCCAGGGTAGCGGTGGGTCCACCAGGTGCCGCCGAAACCTTGCATGGCCTCAAGCACGGCGACGCTGCGTTCGGGCCAGCGCTGGCGCAGGTGGCGCGCGGCACCGATGCCGGAGATGCCGGCGCCAATGACCAGGAAATCGAGGTGCGCGCCGTCGTCCGTCTGGCTCTGGGGCGTGGCCACGGGCTTGTCTCCTTGTCGCGGTGCACAGGGTGCCTGCCGGAGCATCTTAGGCCGGCCGCCGTCGGCGCCGCGTCGTGCCAGCGACATCGCGGCCAGGCCCGCATCGCTGCTTTCCCTGCAGCGCATGACAGCCGACTGACAGCCCGGCCCGATAGAGTGGCCAGCGCCACAACAACTCGGAGACCATCCCATGCACGATTCCCTCCTGGGCCGCCGGCGCTTCCTGCAAGGCGCCACCGCCACCCTGGCCCTGCCCGGCCTGGTGCTGGCGCAGGACAGGTACCCCGGCAAGCCCATCACCTGGATCTGCCCGTACGCCGCGGGCGGCAATGCCGACCAGCGCTCGCGCCAGGTCGCCAAGGTGATGAGCGCGCTAATGGGCCAGCCCATCATCATCGACAACAAGTCGGGTGCCGGCGGCAACATCGGCACCGAGGCCATCGCGCGGGCCAAGGCCGACGGCTACACGCTGGGCATGGGCAACTTCGCGCCGCTGTCGGTCAACCAGTCGCTGTTCAAGAAGCTCAACTTCGACCCCTTCAACGACCTCGTGCCGATCTTCCTGATCGAGCGTGGCCCGCTGATGCTGACCGTGCGCGCCGATGCCCCCTACAAGACGGTGCAGGAACTCGTGGCGGCGGCCAAGGCCGCGCCGGGCAAGCTGGCCTATGCCTCGGGCGGCATCGGCGGTACCCACCACCTCAGCGGCGCGCTGTTCGAGCACACCGCCGGCATCGACCTCATCCACGCGCCCTACAAGAGCGGTTCGGCCGCCGCCACCGACCTGCTGGGCGGCCAGGTGGCCATGATGTTCGAGCAGATGTATGTGGCCATGCCCTCCATCAAGGCCGGCAAGACGCGTGCGCTGGCCATCACCAGCAAGACCCGTTCTGCGCTGATGCCCGATGTGCCGACGATGGCCGAGGCGGGCTTCCCGGCGGTCGAGGTCATGAACTGGCAGGGTCTGGTCGGCCCCAAGGGCCTGCCGCCAGACCTGGTCAAGCAGCTCAACGCCATCGGCAACAAGGCCTTGCAGGACCCCATGCTGCGCGAGCAGATCACGAGCCAGGGCAACGAGGTGATGGGCGGCACGCCCGAGCAGTTCGCGGCGCTGATCCGCGCCGAGGCCCCGCGCTGGGCCAAGGTGGTCAAGGACGCGAAGATCGAACCCGAATGAAGCGCAGAGGCTGAGGTTTCAGCCCACCTTGCGCGCCTGCCCTTGCCAGAACGGCGCGCGCAAGGCCTTCTTGTCGATCTTGCCCAGCGCCGTGAGCGGCAGCGCATCGACGAAATCGACGCGCTTGGGCGCCTGCTGCGCGCCCTTGCGCTGCTTGACCAGCGCCATGAGTGCCTGCGCCTCCACCTGCATGCCGGGCCGGCACACGACCATGGCGGCCACCGCCTCGCCCCAGGTCGCATCGGGCACGCCGATCACGGCCGCCATGGCCACGGCCGGGTGCGTGGTCAGCACGTCTTCCACCTCGCGCGGGTAGACGTTGAAGCCGCCCGAGACCACCATGTCCTTCTTGCGGTCGACGATGTACAGGTAGCCTTCGTCGTCCTGGCGCGCGATGTCGCTGGTGTGCAGCCAGCCGCCGGCCAGCGTCTCGGCCGTGAGCTCGGGCCGGTTCCAGTACAGCGCCATGGCGCTGTCGGCGCGCACGCAGATCTCGCCGGGCTCGCCGGGTGCGACTTCTGCGCCGTCGTCGCCGAGCAGGCGCACGTCGCAGCCGGCCAGCGGCATGCCGCAGGAGGCGAAGCGCTCGGGCCGGCGCGGGTCGTGGTCGGCCTTGCGCAACAGGCTGATCGGGTAGCACTCGGTCTGCCCGTACAGCTGCGAGAACACCGGGCCGATGCGCTCCATGCCTTCCAGCAGCCGCGTGGGCGACATGGGCGAGGCGCCGTACAGCAGCAGCTCCAGCGCGCCGAGGTCGGTGCGTTCCAGTGCCGGATGGTCCAGCAGCTTGTAGACCATGGTCGGCACCAGCAGCGTCATGTTGATGCGCTCGGCCTGCAACGCGGCCAGCAGCCGGTCGGGGTCGAAGCCGCGCTGCAGGTGCACGGTGCCGCCGCGCAGCAACGTGGGCAGCACCTTGGTGCCGGCCACATGGCTGATGGGCGCTGCTGCCAGGTAGCGCGGCGTGGCCGGCAGCTCGAAGTCCGCGAGGATGGCGCGCGTGATCGCGGCCTGCTGGTGCTGGTGGCGCAGCGCGGCCTTGGAGCGGCCCGTGGTGCCGCCCGTGTAGCCCAGGCTGGCGACGGACTGCGCCTGCGAGACGTCGCGCGGGCTGTGCTCGCCGGCCGCCGCCATGGCCGCGAGCAGGTCGCGGCCGTAGCCGGCCGGCCCCAGGGTCCAGACTTGCTGCAGCTGTGGGCAACCGGCCGCCAGCGCGCCGCCGCGTTCGGCGTAGGTTTCGGCATCGACCACCAGCAGCTGGGCCTGGGCGTCCTCGATCTGGAACTGCTGTTCGGGCAGGGCCGCGAGTGGGTGCAGCCAGGTCGTGCTGCCGCCCAGGGCCTGCACCGCGATCTCGGCGGCCCAGGCCTCGGCGCGGTTGGCGGCGAGCAGCGCCACGCGCGGCGGCGCCACGCTTGCGGCGGCCAGCACGGCCTGGATGCGGCCGATCAGCGCCAGGGTGCCGCCGTAGGTGAGCCGGCGCCCCTCTTCGACGAAAGCGATGCGCTCCGGGTGCCGACGCAAGGCCCGCAGTGCCAGCGCGGGTGCCGTGGGGCCGTGCATGGGCGCCTGCGTTACACGCGCTCGATGATGATGGCCGGGGCCATGCCGCCGGCAGCGCACATGGTGACCAGGCCGCGCTTGAGGTCGCGCCGCTCCAGTTCGTCCAGCAGCGTGCCGATCAGCAGCGAGCCGGTGGCACCGATCGGGTGGCCCAGCGCCATCGCGCCGCCGTTCACGTTGACCTTGGCGCGGTCGAGCTTCAGGTCGCGGATGAACTTCTCGGCCACCACGGCGAAGGCCTCGTTGATTTCCCACAGGTCGATGTCGTCCACCGTGAGGCCGGCCTTGGCCAGCACCTTGCGCGCGGCCGGCACCGGGGCGTTCAGCATCAGCGTGGCGCTGTCGCCCACGTTGGCCATGGCGACGACGCGGGCGCGGGGCTTCAGGCCGCGTTTCTTGATGTAGGCGCCCGAGGCCAGCAGCAGCGCGCCGGCGCCGTCCACCACGCCCGAGCTGTTGCCGGCGTGGTGCACGTAGTTGATCTTGAGATCGGGGAAGACCTGGCGGATCAGGCCGGCATAGGTGTTGCCCTGCGCGTCGATGGGGCGCTCGGCCATTGCCTCGAAGGCGGGCTTCAGCGAGGCCAGGCCCTCCAGCGTGGTCTGCGGGCGCGGAAATTCCTCGCGGTCCAGTGCCAGGCTGCCGTCCTCGCGGTAGACCGGCACCAGGCTGCGTTGGAAGTGGCCGCCCTCGATGGCGGCGGCGGCGCGCTGCTGGCTCACCAGGGCCAGTTCGTCCAGCGCGCTGCGCGGGATGCCTTCCAGCGTGGCGATGGCATCGGCGCACACGCCCTGGTGCGACTGCGGCACGTTGTGGCGCAGCCGCAGGTTGCCGGCGTCCATCATGTTGGGGTTGGCCGGGTCGGCCAGCGACGCGGTGTAGCTCATCATCTCGCAGCCGCCGGCGATCACCAGGTCCTCGAAACCGGCCGCCACGGTGGCGGCGGCCAGGTTCACCGAGGTGATGCCCGAGCCGCAGAAGCGGTCCAGCGTCACCCCGCTGGCCAGGTGGCTGTAGCCCGCGTCCAGCAGCGCCATGCGGGCCATGTCCATGCCCTGCTTGCCGCGCTGGGTGGAGGTGCCCCAGATCACGTCGTCCACCTCGGCAGTGTCGAGCTGGTTGCGCTCGGCGATGGC
>CAJYRH010000469.1 GCA_913776795.1 uncultured Pseudorhodoferax sp.
AGGAAATGCAGATCGTGTCGCCCACCCGCACCTGTCGGTACAGCACCAGCGAAAAGCCCGCGACAAGGTTGCCCAGGGTGCTTTGCGCCGCCAGGCCGAAGACGACCGAGACCACGCTCACGCGTGCCAGCAGCGCCGTGCCCAGCGCACGCAATTCCGGCACCAGGTGCGCGTAGAGCACGAAGGCCACCAGGTAGGTCAGCACCTGGGCCAGTGCGCTGGCGAACTGCAGGGCCGTCACGTCCGACAGATGGTGCTCGACGCGGCGGGCGCCGCCGCGGATCAGCAGCACGCCGACCGAGGCGAGCAGAAAGAAGGCGATGCCCAGCACCGTCGCTCCCACGAGCGTGCGGGGGTCGATGAGGGTGGACAGGGGGTGGTGAAGATGCTCCATGCGGTTCCTTTCTCTGCGGACGGGGTTGCCGGCCTGCGCGTCTGCCTGCGCTCTGGCGGCCCACCCGACCGGGCGCGAGCGTCGGCGCCGAGCCGGCCCCGGATGGATCATGCCGCGGCATCGGGACCGCATGCCACGGTCCGGTACACCGCAAGCCTGCGGCATGGACCTTGCGAGCGTCGGCCAAAATCCAGCCCCTTCCACGGATGACGAACGCCTTCCCCTTCCTGCGATGACCGCCGTCGGCAATGTGCTTGCGGCCACGGGTCCGATCTACCTGCTGATCCTGGCCGGCTTCCTGTGCGTGCGCCTGCGCGTGTTCGACGCCACGCAGGTGCGCGTGCTGGGCCGCTTCGCCACGCTGATCGCGCTGCCGGCGCTGCTGCTGCGCGCGCTGGCCAGCCGGCCGCTGGGCGAGGTGCTGAGCCCGCGCTTCCTGGCGGCCTACGCGGCCGGCTCGCTCGCCGCATTGGCGCTGGGCTTCGTGTGGGCACGCCGCGTGCGGCGGGAGGGCGTGACCAAGGCCGCGATCATGGGCATGGGCATGTCGGGCTCCAACAGCGCCTTCTTCGGTTACCCGATCGCCTCGCAGTTGCTGGGGCCGGCGGCCGGCGTGGCGCTGGCGCTCGTGATGCTGGTGGAGAACCTGCTCATGATCCCGCTGGCGCTGTCGGTGGCCGACAGCGGCGGCGGCTCGGGCAGCGTGCTGCGCCGCCTCGCGGGCCTGGCCCATGCCATGGTGCGCAACCCGCTGGTCGTGGCCATCGCGGTGGGCATCACGGTTTCGGCGCTGGACCTGCCCGTGCCGGCCGTGCTGCACCAGACCATCAACATCGTCGCCGGCAGCGCGAGCCCGCTGGCCCTGTTCGCGATCGGCGGCGCGCTGGTGGGCCTGAAGCCCGGCGGCATGCTGGCCGACGTGGCCGCCATCACGCTGGGCAAGCTGGTGCTGCACCCGCTCATGGTGCTGCTGGCGGTGACCCTGCTGCCGCCCGTCGACACTGAATTGGCCAAGGCCGCGCTGGTCTACGCCTGCGTGCCCATGATGAGCGTCTACGCCGTGCTGGCGCAGAAGTACCAGCTCGAAGGCGTCTGCGCGGCCGCGCTGCTGGCCACGATGACGCTGTCCTTCCTGAGCATCAACCTCTGGCTGGCCTGGATCTGACACTCACGCCCCTGCCCCCTGCTGCGTGAAGGCCTGCGCGAGAAAGTCGACGAAGCTGCGCACCCGGGCCGAGGTCTGGTGGCGCTGCGGGTAGACGGCGTAGATGTCGGCATCGGGCGTGGCGTACTGCGCCAGCACCTGCACCAGGCGGCCGCTGCGCAGGTGGTGCTGCACGTCCCATTCGGCCCGCATCACGATGCCGTGGCCGTCCAGCGCCCACTTCACCGCGATCTCGCCGTCGTTGGTGGTCAGGCTGCCGCGCGTCTTCACCGCCTCGGGCCGGGCGCCGCGGCCCTTGCCCCTGGCGGGCGTGAGGCGCCACACGCCATAGGCCTCCTCGCCCTGGCGGATGCCGATGCAGTTGTGCGCCGTGAGGTCGTGCGGCACCTTGGGGGTGCCGTGCCGCGCCAGGTAGGCCGGCGCGGCGCACAGCAGCCGGCGGTTGGCGCCGAGGTTGCGCGCGATGACGCGGCTGTCCGGCGGCGCACCGAAGCGCACGCAGACGTCGTACAGGTCCTCGGTCGGCGCGGGCGGGTTGACCGACAGCTGCAGCTGCACCTGCACCTGTGGGTTCTTGCGCACGAAGCGCGAGACCAGCGGCGCGATGTGGCTGCGTCCGAAACCCAGCGTGGCATTCACACGCAGCAAGCCCTGCGGCGTGGCCTTGGACAGGCCCAGCAGCTCGCCCAGGCCGTCGATGTCCGCAAGGATTCGGCGCGCATGCTCCAGGGTCAGCTCGCCCTCGGGCGTGAGGCCCATGCGGCGCGTCGAGCGGTTCACGAGCAGCACGCCCAGGCGCGCCTCCATCTGGGCCAGCCGCTTGCTCACGGCCGGCAAGGTCACGCCGAGCTCGCGTGCCGCCGCACTAAGACTGGCCGCACCGGCCAGGGTGGAAAAGAAGCCAAGGTCGGCGGGCTGGATGCCGTGGCCCATGGTGTTGAGCTGAAGTTAAGAATGGTTTCACTTTAGCGCCGATCCAACACCATGGGCGGTTCTTACAGTCCGTCCATCCACCCACTGCTCCACAAGGAACCGGACCCATGAAAACTTACAGGATCGCCACCATCCCCGGCGACGGCATCGGCAAGGAGGTCGTGCCGGCCGGCCGCGAAGTGCTCGAGGCCGTGGCGGCCAGCAGCAGCAGCGGCATCGCCTTCGAGTTCGAGGACTTCGGCTGGGGCGGCGACTGGTTCCGCGCCCATGGCGAGATGATGCCGGCCAACGGCCTGGAAGCACTCAAGGGCAAGGACGCCATCCTGTTCGGCTCGGCCGGTGACCCGCACATCCCGGACCACGTCACGCTGTGGGGCCTGCGCCTGAAGATCTGCCAGGGCTTCGACCAGTACGCCAACGTGCGGCCCACGCGCATCCTGCCCGGCATCGACGCACCGCTCAAGCGCTGCGGGCCCGACGATCTGAACTGGGTCATCGTGCGCGAGAACTCCGAGGGCGAGTACGCCGGCGTGGGCGGCCGCGTGCACCAGGGCCACCCCATCGAGGCCGCCACGGACGTGAGCATGATGACCCGCGCCGGCGTCGAGCGCATCATGCGCTTCGCGTTCAAGCTGGCCGCCTCGCGCCCCCGCAGGCTGCTGACCGTCGTCACCAAGAGCAACGCGCAGCGCCACGCGATGGTGATGTGGGACGAGATCGCGGTGCAGATCGCCAGGGAATTCCCGGAAGTCACCTGGGACAAGGAGCTTGTGGACGCCGCCACGGCCCGCATGGTCAACCGGCCCGCCACGCTGGACACCATCGTCGCCACCAACCTGCATGCCGACATCCTGTCGGACCTGGCGGCCGCGCTGGCCGGCAGCCTGGGCATCGCACCCACCGGCAACATCGATCCCGAGCGCCGCTTTCCCTCAATGTTCGAGCCCATCCACGGCTCGGCCTTCGACATCATGGGCCAGGGCCTGGCCAATCCGGTCGGCACCTTCTGGTCGGTCGTGATGCTGCTGGAGCACCTGGGTGAACACGAAGCTGCCCAGCGCGTCATGGCCGCGATCGAACAGGTCACTGCCAACCCGAGGCTGCACACGCGCGATCTGGGCGGCCAGGCCACCACGGCGCAGGTCACGCAGGCCGTCTGCGAACTGGTCGCCGGCCAGACGCTGCGCAAGGCCGCCTGAATCCTGCGGGCCACGCCCGCCTTCTCCTCTGCCCTCCCCGAGAAGCAGCCGCCAAGCGCTGCGGGGATGGACTTCGCCCGCTGATTTCCGGAGACACGCATGAACCGCCGCAACACCCTGGCCACGCTGGCCTTGACCCTGGCCTGTGGCCTGGCCTCGGCCCAGGCCTTTCCCAACAAGCCGATCACGCTGATCGTGCCCTTCCCGCCCGGTGGCAGCTCCGACGCCCTGGCCCGCGCGCTGACCACGCCGCTGTCGCAGGCGCTGGGCCAGCCCGTCGTCGTCGAAAGCCGGCCCGGTGCCGGCGCCACCATCGGCGCGGATTTCGTCGCCAAGTCCAGGGCCGACGGCCACACGCTGCTGATGGGGGCCGTGCACCACACCATCGCCACCAGCGTCTACAGGAAGCTGCCCTACGACTTCGAGAAGAGCTTCGCGCCCATCACCACGGTGGCGCTGGTGCCCAACGTTCTGGTGGTCAACGCCAGATCCAGCGCCACCGACGTGAAGGGCCTCATCGCGCTGGCCAAGGCCGCGCCGGGCAAGATCGCCTACGGCTCCAACGGCAACGGCACGGTGCAGCACCTGATCGGCACGCAGTTCTCGGGCCTCGCAGGCGTGGAGCTCGTGCACGTGCCCTACAAGGGCAGCGCGCCACTGACCACCGACCTCTTGGGCGGGCAGATCGACCTGTCCTTCGACACGCTGACGCCGCTGGTGCAGCACATCAAGGGCGGCAAGCTGCGCGCGCTGGCCGTGACCACGGCCAGGCGCTCCGGCACGCTGCCCGATGTGCCGACGCTGGCCGAGTCGGGCATGCCGGGCTTCGACCAGGGCACCTGGTTCGGCATCCTCGCGCCGGCGGCCACGCCCAGGGAACTCGTCGCACGGCTCAACACAGAGATGGTCAGGATCATCCACTCGCCGGAGTTCAAGCAGCGCATGGAGGAGATCGGCGCCGAGCCCGTGGGCGACACGGCCGAACAGATGGCCGCGCGCATCCAGGGGGACACGGCCAGGTACGCCAGGCTGGTGAAGGACGCCAAGGTGGCGATCGAGTGACACGCGGCGGCCCGGAGAGTCGTCTCCGACCGTGGCGCGCTGGCGCGCCTGCCATGGCCGCTCGATGTCGGCGGTCGGCGCGCTCGCGATGTCCTCCATCCGGTCTGCCCAGTTGCCCGGCGCGTCCACGCGAAGCTGCCTGGCGGCCGCCTGCAGCGTGGTGCGCAGGCGCTCGGCGCGCATGCCCCGTGCCAGCGGCGCCAGCGGGCACGGAGCCGCGTCTAAGCTTCCTCGGAAAGCTTCGTTGGCCGCGCGCGCTGCGGATCGCAGAATGGGCCGCTTCCTCTTCTGGACGACGACGCCCCGTGCGCACATTGATCATCCCGGGCTGGCGCAACTCCGGCCCCGGCCATTGGCAGAGCCTTTGGGAATCGCAGTTGCCCGACACCGCGCGCGTGCAGCAGGACGACTGGATCGCGCCGCGGCGCGCGGCCTGGCTGGACACCACCGTGCAGGCCATCGTGGCCCGGCCCGATCCGGTGCTGCTGGTGGCCCACAGCCTGGGCTGCATCGTGGTGGCGCACCTGCCGCCCGAGGCGCAGGCGCGCGTGCACGGCGCGCTGCTGGTGGCACCGGCCGACCCCGAGCGCCGCGCCGTGCTGGTGGACTTCGCGCCCGTGCCGCATGCGCGCCTGCCGTTCCGCAGCACGCTGGTGGCCAGCACGACCGATCCGTACTGCCCCGTGCGCCTGGCCGGCGCCTACGCGCGCGCCTGGGGCAGCCAGCTGGTGCGGCTGCCCGAGGCGGGGCACATCAATGTGGATTCCGGACACGGCGACTGGCCGCAGGGCCTGGAACTGCTGCGCGCGCTGGAGCAGGCGCCGCCCCATGGCGCGGCGGAGCGCCCGCAGCCGCGTGCGCGCCCGGCTGCGCGCGCGTTGGCCGTGCGCTGATCAGCGCGCGGTCCTGGCCAGTTGCTCGACGGCCTGCAGCGTGCGCGCCACGTGCGCCTCGGGGTCGGGCCCATGGTGCGTGAAGACGATCCTGCCGTCCTTGCCGATCACGTAGGAGATGCGGTCGGCCATGTCGGCGCGCCAGGACGAGCGCGCGTCGTAGTCCTCGATGGTCCGGGCGCTGGCGCCGGCCACGGCGAACTTGTCGCGGCAGGCCTCGACCGAGAAGCGCTTGAGCGTGTCGATGTTGTCGCCCGACACGCCGACCACCGTGGCCCCCAGCGCCGCGAAGCGCGCGCTGGCCTCTGCGAACAGGTGCGCCTCCACCGTGCACCCCTGCGTGAAGGCCTTGGGAAAGAAGTACAGCACCACGGGGCCCCTGGCCAGCGCCTCGCCGAGCTGGAAGCGGAAGGTCTTGCCGCCCAGCGCGGCCTCGGCCGCGAAGACCGGTGCCGCGTCGCCGGGCTTGAGCGCGGCCTGGGCGGCGGACAGGGACAGGGCGCAGGCGGCCAGCACGGCCGTGCGGCGCAGGGTCATTCTCAGCTTCACAGGTTTCTCCGGTGGACGAGGCGGCCAGTGTGCCAGCGGCGCGATGCCCCCGTGCGCGCACCCGTACTTGACCCCTCGCACCGGGTCGGTGGGCGTCGCCGCCCGTGCACGCGACCACGTGCCCGCGCGGCAAGGCCTCAGCGCTGCTGGCCCCAGCGCCGCACCGTGAGCCGCTCCAGCGTGGCAAAGCCGAGCGTCTCCACCGCCAGGCCGATCAGCACCACGGTCACCAGCCCGGCGAACACCTTGTCGGTGTAGAGCTCGTTGCGGTTCTGGAAGATGTACCAGCCCAGGCCGCCCTGCCCCGAACTGGCGCCGAACACGAGCTCGGCCGCGATCAGCGTGCGCCATGCGAAAGCCCAGCCGATCTTCAGGCCCGACAGGATGGCCGGCAGCGCGGCCGGCACCAGGATCTGCAGCGCATAGCGCAACCCCCGGAGCCCGTAGTTGCGCCCGGCCATGCGCAGCGTCTCGGGCACGCCCTGGAAGCCGGCGAAGGTGTTGAGCGCGAGCGGCCACAGCACCGAGTGGATCAGCACGAACACCAGGCTGCCGCGGCCCAGGCCGAACCACAGCAGCGCCAGCGGCAGCAGCGCGATGGCCGGCAGCGGGTTGAACATCGACGTCAGCGTGGACAAGAGGTCGCGGCCCAGCTGCGTGGACACGGCCAGCAGCGTCAGCGTGAAGGCCAGCAGCACGCCGGCCACGTAGCCCTGCAGCAGCACCGACAGCGAGATGCCCACGCGCGCCAGCAGCTCGCCGCTGGCGAAACCGTCGACCAGCGCACGCATCGTCGCGCTGAAGGTGGGCAGCAGCAGGTCGTTGTCCTGCCAGCGCGCCAGCAGCTCCCAGAGGATGGCCAGCACGGCGAGGATCAGGCCCTTGCGCAGCCAGGCCTGTTGCCACAGGCGCGTGCCCAGCGGCAGCGCGCGTTCGACGCTGCCCTCGGTATAGGGCTGCAGCGGCCATTCAGCTTCGGGCCGCACCGGGGGATTCAGCGCACTCATGCGGTCTTCTCTTCTTCAAACAACAGGTGATGGATGCGCTGCGCCGTCGCCTGGAAGTCCGCGCCGCCCGTGCTCTGCAGGTCGAAGGCGTGGCTGTTGATCTCGGCGCGCATGCGGCCCGGGTGCGGCGACAGCAGCGCGATGCGGCTGCCCACCACCAGGGCCTCTTCGATCGAGTGCGTGACGAACAGCAGCGTGAAGCGCACCTCGTCCCACAGCGCGAGCAGTTCCTCCTGCATCTTGCGGCGGGTGAGCGCGTCCAGCGCCGCGAAGGGCTCGTCCATGAGCAGCACGCGCGGCTGCATGGCCAGTGCGCGGGCGATGGCCACGCGCTGCTTCATGCCGCCCGACAGCTGGTGCGGGTGCACGTCGGCGAACTTGGACAGGCCCACCTTGTCCAGGTAGTGCAATGCGCGCTCGCCGGCCTCCTTGCGGCCCAGCGTGCGGGAAGCCAGCAGCGGGAACATCACGTTCTCGCGCACGGTCTTCCAGGGCGGCAGCTGGTCGAACTCCTGGAACACGACGATGCGGTCCGGTCCCGGCGCCGTGACGCGCTTGCCGTCGAGCCGGATCTCGCCTTCCACGGGCGCGATGAAGCCGGCGATCGCCTTGAGCAGTGTGGACTTGCCGCAGCCCGAAGGCCCCAGCAGAACGTAACGCTCGGCCGCATGCACGTCGAAGCCCACGCGGTGCGTGGCGCGCACCACGCGTTCGGGTGTGCGGTATTCCAGGCTCACGCCGTCGACCTGCAGCAGCGCGCTGCCATCGGTCTGGCGCGCGGCCTGCGCGGGCGCCACCGGGCCAGGTGCGCGCAGCGGGTTTCCCGGCACGGCATGGCGCAAGGTGGGGGCGGCAAGTTGCATGGTCATCTCACGATCCAGGGCGCGCCCAGGCCTCCTCGAAGAAGTAGTCCTTCCAGGAACCGGCCTGGTTCCGGAGCACGCCGAGCTTGTGCAGCTCCTGCGCGTACACGATGCTGCGCTGCGGCGACACCGTGAAGTCGTTCTCGGGGTCTTCCACGATCTGGCGCACCAG
>CAJYRH010000470.1 GCA_913776795.1 uncultured Pseudorhodoferax sp.
CTCACTCGCTTCTCCTCCGCCCCACCCGGCGAAGGCCCCCCCCCCGGCTGGCGCCACGAAACGCTGCCCAAGGTCGAGCGCGCCAACAGCTACGCCATCGAGCCGGTCGATGGCGCCTCCGTGCTGCGCATCGGATCCAGCGCATCGGCGTCGTCGCTCGTCGCGGCGGTCGCCCCAGCACAGGCCGGCCCCGGCGTGCTGCGCTGGCGCTGGAAGGTGTCCCGCGCGCTGGCCGGCTCCGACCTGCGCACCAAGGCGGGCGACGACTACGCCGCCCGGCTCTACGTGCTGTTCGATCTGCCGGCCGAGCGCCTCTCGCTCGGCGACCGGCTGCGCCTGCAGGCGGCGCGCACGCTGTCGGGCCGCGAGATCCCGGCCGCCGCGCTGTGCTACGTGTGGGGCACGGCCCAGCCGGCCGGCAGCACGGGCTGGAACCCCTACACCGACCGTGTGCGCATGGTGGTGCTCGACAGTGGCGACGCGCAGGTTGGGCAGTGGCGCGCCCACACGCGCACGCTGCACGGGGATTGGGCAGATGCCTTCCCTGGCCCCATGCCGCCCGTGCAGGCCATCGCCGTGGGCGCCGACACCGACAACACCGGCGACAAGGTCGTCACATGGTTCGGCGACGTGTCGCTGTCACCGCCTCCGTGAAGCACCTGCTGCTGCTCGGTGGCGGCCATGCGCACCTCGGCGTGCTGCGGGCGCTGGCCGCGCACCCCCTGCCCGGCTGGCGCACCAGCCTGCTGACGCCGCATGCGCGGCAGATCTACTCCGGCATGCTGCCCGGCTGGGTGGCGGGCCATTACGCACTGGACGCCTGCACGATCAACCTGGCCGCGCAGACGGCGCGCGCCGGGGCCGCGTTGCTGTGCGATGCGGCCACCGCGCTCGACGCGGCAGGGCAGCTTGTTGCCACCGCGCAGGGCCGCTTGCTGCATTACGACGCGCTGTCCATCGATGTGGGCTCCGGCCCGGCCATCGCATCGCTTGCGGGTGGCGATGCGCACGGCATCCCGGTCCGGCCGATCGAACGCTTCGTGGCGCAGTGGGATCCGCTGGTGGAGCGGCTGCGCGCCGCGCCCGGCCGCTTCGACCTCAGCGTGCTGGGCGCCGGCGCTGCGGGGGTGGAGCTGGCCTTCGCGGTGCGCCAGCGGGTGCGGGCCGAAGGCTGGTCGCAGGTGCATGTGCAGCTGGTGGGGGCGCACGAACTGCCGCTGCCTTCCCTGCCAATGCACGCGCGCCGCCTGGCGGCCGAGCTGCTGCGCCAGCGTGGCGTCGCCTGGCATGGGCTGCGCCGGGCGGCCGCGCTCGTGCCCGATGGGATCGTTCTCGACCACGGTACGGGCCTGTTGCGCAGCGATGCCACCTGGGTCGTCACCGGCAGTGCCGCCCCGCACTGGCTGGGCGCCAGCCTGCTTGCCACCGATGGCGGTGGCTTCGTGCGCGTGAACGCGGCGCTGCAAAGCATCTCGCACCCCAACGTGTTCGCTGCAGGCGATGCTGCCAGCCACCCGACGGCCTTGCCCAAGTCGGGTGTCTATGCCGTGCGTGCCGGGCCCTGGCTGGCACGCAATCTCGCAGCGTTTTGCGAGGGCAGGTCTTTGGCGCCCTGGCGCCCGCAGCGGCGCGCGCTGTACCTTGTCAGCACCGGAGACCGCGCGGCGATGGGTGTCTGGGGCAACTGGTCGTGGCACGGGCCATGGGTGTGGCACTGGAAGGACCGCATCGACCGGCGCTTCGTCGGCGCGTTCGCCCCAGCGCCCGGTGGTTGACGCACGCCGGTCGGCATGCGCCTGTCGAGGGCGCGTGGAGCGCAGCCCGTGCCCTGCGCGTCAGCCGCCCGAGCGCAGCAACCGGGCCGGCGACAGCCGCAGCTGCGCCAGCAGCCACTGCGCGCCCATGGCCAGGCTCAGGCCGCTGACCGCGAGGGCGGCCACCGCACCGGTCCAGTACAGGCCGCTGGCGTCCAGCTCGAGCCGCCAGTGCAGCAGCGCCAGCGCCAGACCGCTGCCCGCCACGGTGGCGAACGCGCTCGTCACGCCGGCCAGCAGTGCGTACTCCCAGCGCAGCGCACGGCGCAGGCCGCTCAGGCGCGCGCCCAGCACGTGCAGCACACTCGATTCGTACACCTGGCGCGCCCGGCTGGCCGCCACCACGCTGGTCAGCACCAGCAGGCTGGCGGCCAGGCAGATGCCCGCGATCACGGCCAGCGCGGCACTGGCACGGCCCAGCAGCAGCCGGCTTTCGGAGAGCAGTGCGTCGGTGCGCACGCTGACGATGTTGGGCGCGGCCGCCGCCAGGCGGTCCTGCGCGGCGATGGCCTGCTGCGGGTCGAGCCAGGCGGCGCCGACATGGCGCGTGATGAAGGGGTCGAGCACGCCGTCGCTGAAGATGCCCTCCAGCCACAGCCGCGCCTGCAGGCGGCGCTGGCCGTAGATGGCGGCAAGCTGGGCATCGACCATCGCGCCCTGGATGTCGAAGCGCAGACGGTCACCGACCTGCAGGCCCAGTTGGTCGGCCTCGCGGTCCTCCATGGCCACGAGCGGCGGGCCCTGGTAGTCGGCCGGCCACAGCGTGCCGCGCTCGACCACCACGTCGTCCATGTTGCCGGCGCGGGTGGACAGCTTGTGCTCGCTGCGCGCCTCGCGCACGCGCCGTGAGTCGCCACTGTCGCGCAGCGCGTGGTCGTTCACGGCGGCCAGCCGGCCCAGCACCAGCGGCGCGGTCTGCAGGCGCTGCACCGGGCCCAGCTGTTCGCGCAGCAGCGGCAGCTGTTCGGTCTGCACGTCGTGCAGCACCAGGCCGGGGGCTTCGCGCGGTACCGTCTCGGCGATGGTGCGCAGCAGCGTGGCCACGACCAGCGTGCAGGCCACCAGCAGCGTCAGTGCCGTGCCCAGCGAGAGCAGTGCGGGGCGCAGGGCCGATCCCGGCCGCTGCAGCCCGGCCAGTGCAAGGCGCAACGTGAAGGCCGGCTGCCAGGCCGATGCCAGCAGCCGGCGCGCCAGCGCGCGCAGGAGGCGTTGCACGCCTTCGAGCAGCACCAGCAGCGCGGCCACCACCCCCAGAAACGCCCAGCCGATGCGCGCATCGGGCAGGGTGCCCACCAGCAGCGCAGCGATGGCCCCGCCGCAGGCCGCACTGGCTGCCCAGGCCCACAGGGGCGTGCGCAGCACGGCAGCATCGAGGCCGCGGAACAGTGCCGCCGGTGAAACGGTCAGCGCGCGGCCCAGCGCCGGCAGCGCGAACGCCAGCGCGGTCAGCACGCCGAAGCCCATGGCCAGCGCGGCGGGTTGCGCCATGGCCGCCAGCTGCGGGCCGATCTGCTGCGCCAGCGGCAGGCTGCGCGCGACCAGGGCCGCGCCGCCCAGTGCCAGGCCGGCCCCGGCCAGCACGCCGATGGCGCTGGCCGCCACGGCCAGCATCAGCACCTGCAGCAGCACCAGCGTGGCCAGCCGCGCGTCGCGCAGGCCCAGCGCGCGCAGGGTGGCCAGCGTTGCGAGCTTGCCCTGCAGGTAGGCCTGCACGCTGTTGAACACGCCGAGCCCGCCGATGAACAGTGCCGACAGGCCGATCAGCATGAGCGCCGAGCCGACCTGCTCCAGCACCTGGGCCACGCGTTCGCTGCGCTGCTCGAAGCTGCGCACCTGGGCATTGGACTGCGGGAATGCGCTGATGAAGTTGTCGCGCCAGGCCGCAGGCGGCGTGGCGGTGCGCACGCGGTAGTGGTACTGCACGCGGCTCAGCGGCTGCACCAGGCCCGTGGCCTGCAGCGCGCCCTCGGCCAGCAGCACGGGAGCACCGTTCCAGTCGGCGCGCAGGCTGCGGTCGGGCTGGCGCACGATCACCGCGCGCACCTGCAGCGTGAGGTCGCCCAGCTGCACCTGGCTGCCGGTGGACAGGCCCAGGCGCTGCGCGAGCACGCCGTCGACGGCCAGGCCCCACAGGTTGTCGCGCAGGGCCAGTGCATCGGCCAGCGGCTGTGCCGGTGCCAGCGAAACCTCGCCGTACAGCGGGTAGCGGGCGTCGGCACTCTGCATGGCCACCAGCTGCGTGCGGCCATCGGGCGTGCGCAGCATGCTGCGCAGCGCGACCACGCGCGAGACATCGCCGCGTGCCTGCACCCAGTCCAGCTCGGCTTGGGGCAGGGGGTCCGGGCTGCGCACCTCCAGGTCGCCGCCGAACAGCGCGCGTGCATCTTCCTGCAGCGCACCTGCCACCTGGCGGTACAGGCCGCCGCTGGCTGCCACCAGCGCCACGCCCAGCGCCAGGCAGGCACAGAACACCCACAGCGTGCGGCCGCTGGCACGCAGGTCGCGCCAGGCCAGGCTAAGCAGGGCGCGCATGCGTGTGCTCGTGGCGTGGTTGCTCATGCAACTGGCCCTCGTGCAGGCGCAGCACGCGCTGGCAGCGGGCGGCGAAGTCCATGTCGTGCGTGACCAGCACCATCGTCGCACCGGCCTCCTGGTTCAGCTCGAACAGCAGCTCGCGCACCAGCGCGCCGGTGTGGTCGTCCAGGTTGCCGGTGGGCTCGTCGGCCAGCAGCAGGCGCGGGCCGTGCACCAGCGCACGCGCAATGGCCACGCGCTGCTGCTCGCCTCCCGACAACTGGCCCGGGTAGTGGTGCTGTCGCGCGGCCAGGCCCACCCGTCGCAGGAAGTCGCGCGCCTGCGCATGCGCACCGCGCCGGCCGGCCAACTGCAGCGGCAGGGCCACGTTGTCCAGTGCCGTCAGGCTGGGCAGCAGATGGAACGACTGGAACACGATGCCGACACGCTCGCGCCGCAGGTCGGCCAGTGCGTCGCGGTCCATGCCATCCAGCGCCTGGCCATCGAGCAGCACCCGGCCGGCCTGCGGGCGCTCCAGACCGGCCAGCAACAGCAGAAGCGAAGTCTTGCCCGAGCCCGAGGGCCCGGCGATGGCCACGCTCTGGCCCGCAGGGATGGTCAGGTTCACATCGCGCAGCACGTCCACGCGCGAGGGCCCCAGCGCATAGTGCAGGGCCAGCTGCTGTAGTTCGATCATGGCCGGGTGGGAGCCCGGCCTGTGCGCTTCGGTTCCGCTGTCGGGTGGGCTTTACGCGGCGTTCGCGTGGCGGCCGATGTCGGGCCAGCGGCGGTGCAGCCAGATCCAGGCCACGAGCCCCACGCCCATCATCAGCAGCGAGGCCAGCGCCAGCAGGACGGTGGAGTGCATGACCAGCGGCGCGATGACGCCGGCCACGATGCCGTTGGCGGTGGAGCCCACCACCGCCTGCAGCGAGGAGGCCATGCCGCGCCGCGTGGGGTGCAGGTCCAGCACCAGCAGCGTCACCACGGGCACCATGAGGGCCCAGCCGAAGGCGAACACCGCGATCGGCGGCAGCGCCCACAGCGGCTGCGCGGTCCACAGCAGGTTGGCGGCCAGGTTCAGCACCGCCACCACCGTCATGATCAGGAAGCCGTGGCGGATCTGCCGCTTGGGCGCGATGCGGCCGGCCAGCCGGCCACTGGCCCACGCGCCGCCCATGATGCCGGCGATGGTCAGGATGAAGAACCAGAAGAACTGCGTGGGCGCCAGGCCGAGCAGCGTGCCCAGGAATTCGGGTGCCGACAGCACGTAAAGGAACATGCCGTTGAACGGCACGCCGCTGGCGAACGACAGCAGCACGAAGCGCGGGTCGGACAGCAGCTGGCGGTACCCGCGCATCAGGTCGGGCACATGGAAGGGCTGGCGCTGGTCGGACCGCAGCGTTTCGGGCAGCAGCCGCCAATTGCTGATCCAGAGCAGGGCCCCCACGGCCGTCAGGAACCAGAACACGCTGTGCCAGCCCAGGTGCACGAACAGCCAGCCGCCCACGATGGGCGCAATCGCTGGCGCCACGCCGAAGTAGATGGTCACCTGGCTCATGACCTTCTGCGCCTCGGCCGGCGGGTACACGTCGCGGATCACGGCGCGCGAGACGACGATGCCGGCGCCGGTCGACAGCCCCTGCAGCGCGCGGAAGAAGACCAGTTGCCCGATGCTTTCCGACAGCGCGCAGCCGGCCGACGCGATGGTGAACACCGCGATGCCCCACAGCACCACGGGCCGGCGGCCGAAGCTGTCCGACAGTGCGCCATGGAACAGGTTCATGAACGCGAAGCCGAACAGGTAGGCCGACAGCGTCTGCTGCATCTCCACCGGCGAGGCGCCCAGCGAGCGCGCGATGCCGGAGAAGGCCGGGATGTAGGTGTCGATCGCGAACGGGCCCAGCATGCCCAGCATCGCGAGCAGCACGGCGAGGGCCCATCGCGGGCCGCGCCACAGGGGCGTGGCCTCTGCGCTCATGGAGGGTCTTCGCTTACAGGCCGGCCGCTGCACGCAGTGCCGCAGCCTTGTCGGTCCGTTCCCAGGTGAACTCGGGCTCCTCGCGCCCGAAATGCCCGTAGGCGGCGGTTTTCTGGTAGATCGGGCGCAGCAGGTCCAGCATCTGGATGATGCCCTTGGGGCGCAGGTCGAAGTGCTCCTGCACCAGCGCGGCGATCTGTTCGTCGGAGATCACGCCCGTGCCTTCGGTGTAGACCGTCACGTTCATGGGGCGGGCCACGCCGATGGCATAGGCCACCTGGATCTGGCACTGGCGCGCCAGGCCGGCGGCCACGATGTTCTTGGCCACGTACCGCGCCGCGTAGGCGGCCGAGCGGTCGACCTTGGACGGATCCTTGCCCGAAAACGCACCACCGCCGTGCGGGCAGGCGCCGCCGTAGGTGTCGACGATGATCTTGCGGCCCGTGAGGCCGCAGTCGCCCTGCGGGCCGCCGATGACGAAGCGGCCGGTCGGGTTGATCAGGTACTTGGTGTCCTGCAGCCACTCCTTGGGCAGCACCGGCTTGATGATCTCTTCGATCACGGCTTCGGTGAACGAGGCCTTCATCTGGGTCGGCGTCTCGCTCTGGTCGGGGCTGTGCTGGGTGCTCAGCACCACGGTGTCGATGCTGTGCGGCTTGCCGTCCACGTAGCGCATCGTCACCTGGCTCTTGGCGTCCGGCCGCAGGAAGGGCAGCCGGCCGTCCTTGCGCAGCTGGGCCTGGCGCTCCACCAGCCGGTGGGCGTAGTAGATCGGCGCGGGCATCAACTCGGGCGTCTCGTCGCAGGCGTAGCCGAACATCAGGCCCTGGTCGCCGGCGCCGGTGTTCAGGTGGTCGTCGCTGGCATGGTCCACGCCCTGGGCGATGTCGTTGGACTGCTTGTCGTAGCAGACC
>CAJYRH010000471.1 GCA_913776795.1 uncultured Pseudorhodoferax sp.
AGGAGGAGCTGCTGAACCTGCTGCGCCGCGCCCACCATGCCGAGGCGTTCCGCACGCTGGCGCGCGACGTGGAGGGCCGGTTGACCGTGGAGCAGGTAGCGCGCCGGCCAGCGCGCTGCGCCGAGCAGGCGCAGCAGCCGGTCGTGCGTGGCCGGGCGCTCGAGCAGCAGCGCCAGGTAGCTTTCGCGCCGCACCAGCGTCTCCACCCAGTCGGTCCAGCGCAGCGCTCCCTGCAGGCGGTGGGTGGCGTCGATGCCCTCGCCTGGATGCTCGTCACGCAGCCAGTCGGCCGTGCGCTGGACCAGGCGCAGCAGCCGCCCGCGGCTTTCGTCGCGCAGGGCGGCGACGCGTGGATGGTCGCGCCAGGCCTCGATGCGCCGACGAAAGTCGGGCGGCAGGCGCTCGAGCACGGCGTCGAAGTCGGGCACTGCTGCCCCCTGCGCCTTGGGGCCACCCTTGCAGTTGCCTTTGCAGGGCTTGGTGTCGCCCCCGAGCAGGATGTCGAATTCCTGCGCGACGAACTCGCGGTGCTGGTCCAGATCGGACAGGAAGGGGCAGCACGAGGCATACCCCAGGGTCCCGGCGATCCAGGCCAGGTCCTCGTCGTTGGACGGCAGCACATGGGTCTGCTGGTCGTCCAGGTACTGGATGCGGTGCTCCACGTTGCGCAGGAACACGTAGGCCTGTGCCAGCCCCTCGGCCGTGGCCTGCGGCATCAGGCCGGCGCGCGTCAGCCGCGGCAGCGCGTCCAGCGTCGAGCGCGTGCGCAGTTCGGGAAACTGGCCGCCGCGCACCACCTGCAGCAGCTGCACGATGAACTCGATCTCGCGAATGCCACCGCGCGAGAGCTTGACGTCGTTGGCGCGCTCGGGATGGCCGGCGGCGCGGCGCGCGGCGTGTTCGCGGATCTGGCGGTGCAGCGTGCGCAACGCCTCGAACACGTTGTAGTCGAGGTAGCGGCGGAACACGAAGGGCAGCACCACGCCCCGCAGCTCGCTGGCCGAGCCGTCTTCGACGCAGCGGCGCGGCGCCACCACGCGGCTCTTGAGCCAGGCGAAGCGTTCCCACTCGCGGCCCTGCACCTGCAGGTAGTCCTCCAGGGCGCTGAGCGAGATGGCGGCCGGCCCCGAATTGCCATGCGGTCGCAGCGCCAGGTCGACGCGGAACACGAAGCCGTGCTCGGTGGTGTCGCCGACCAGCGCGTAGACGGTCTTGATGGCCCGCGCGAAGTACTCGTGGTTGCTGATGCGCCCGCAGCCCTCGGGCGTGCCGGCGGTCTCGCCGTCCTGGTCGTAGATGTAGATCAGGTCGATGTCGCTGGAGACGTTGAGCTCGCGCGCGCCGAGCTTGCCCATGCCGATGACCCAGAGCTGGGCACGCCGGCCGTCGGGGGTGCAGGGCATGCCGTGGCGCTCGTCGAGCTCGCGTTCGGCGTGCAGCAGCGCGGTGTCCAGTGCCAGTTCGGCCAGTTCGGTGACGGCCGAGGTCACCACCGCGAGTTCGGCGCGCTGCTCGCAATCGAGGACCACCAGGCGCTCCATGACCAGCTGGCGCAGCATGCGCAGCGCCGCACCCAGGCCGTGGCCCTGGGCCAGCAGCTGCGCCAGCGTGCCCTGCATGGCGGCCTTGCGCGGCGGGCCCGGTGGCAGCAGTGCGAGCTCGCCTTCGTAGCGGCGGCGCAGCCGCTGCACGAAACGCGAATGCGAGGCCAGGACCGGGGCGTTGGAGAGGGGCGGCGTTAACAAAGGGTCACGGGGAGGGACGGAACCGGTGCCGGGGTCGCGGGTCATAATTCCTGGCCGATCAAGCTTGCAATGACTGTTCCGACGCCACGACCTTCACGCCTGCTCAGGCTGGCGGCCGTCCTGGCGCCCTGGGTGCTCGGCGTGGTGCTGGCCGCGTGGCTGGTCGTTGGCATGGCCTGGGGGGCGCTGCACGGCTGGATTGTGCCGCGAATCGGCGAGTTCCGTCCGCAGCTGGAGGCAGCGGCCAGCCGGGCGCTCGGGGCCGAGGTGCACATCGGCGCCATCACCGCCAGTTCGGGCCGGATCCTGCCGAGTTTCGAGCTGATCGACGTGGTGCTGCGCGACGCCCAGGGCCGTGAAGGCCTGCGCCTGGCAAGGGTTTCCGCGCTGCTGTCGCCGCGCTCGCTGGTGCGGCTGGGCTTCGAGCAACTCGTCGTCGACGGCCCTGTGCTGGACCTGCGCCGCGGCGTGGACGGCCGGCTCATGGTGGCCGGTGTCGCGATGTCCGAAGGCACGGGCGCCAGCAGTCCCGCCGCCGATTGGATCTTCTCGCAGCGCGAACTCGCCGTTCGCCAGGCCACGGTGCGCTGGACCGACGAGCGCGCCGGCCAGGCCCCGGTGGAGCTGACCGGTGCCGACCTCGTCATCCGCAACAGTGCACGCAGCCACCGCATCCGCTTCGATGCCACGCCGCCGGCCGCCTGGGGCCAACGCTTCAGCGTGCGCGCGGCCATGCGCCAGTCGCTGCTGAACCCGCGCCGCGGCAACTGGCGCGAGTGGGACGGCACCGTCTATGCCGCGTTCCCGCAGCTCGACCTGGCGCAGCTGCACGCGTTGCTGCCGACCGGTGCGGCGCACGACGTGGCGCTGCTGGCGGGCCGCGGCGGCGTCACCGCCTGGCTCGACATGGTGCACGGCGAATTGCTGGGTGGACAGGCGGACCTGTCCCTGGCCGATGCCAGCGCGCGCCTGGGGCCCGGCCTTGCGCCGCTGGCGCTCACCCAATTGCAGGGACGCGTGCGCGGCCGCCTGCTGGCCACCGGCATGGAGATCCAGACGCAGCAACTGCGCTTTGTCACAGGCCAGGGTGCCCAGTGGCCGCAGGGCGACGTGTTCCTGAGCTACATGCGCGGCGAAAGCCGTGTGCCGGGCCAGGGTGAGCTGCGCATGGACCGCGTCGACCTGGCGGCGTTGGCCGAGATCGCCGGGCGGCTGCCGCTGGCGCCGCAGTGGCAGGCCGAGTTGCAGGCGCTCGCGCCGCGCGGCCGGGTGGAACAGCTGAAGGCCCAGTGGACCGGGCGCATCGAGGCGCCTGCCAGCTACCGCGCGCAGGGCCGTGTGCAGGACCTGGGGCTGGACGCAGGCTCGGTGCCCGCGCGCCGGGCCGACCTGCGGCACCCCGTCGGCCGCCCCGGCGTCGAAGGCCTGTCGGCCGAGTTCACGCTGACCGAGGGTGGCGGCGAGGCCCGGCTGGCGCTCGCCGACGGTGTGCTCGCGTTTCCTGGCGTGTTCGAGGAGGCGCGCGTGCCGATGGCCCGGCTCGACGGCCTGGTGCGCTGGCAGCATGCGGGTGCGCGGCTCGCGGTGCAGGTGCCTGAGCTGAGTTTTGCCAACAACGATGCGGCCGGGCATTTGCAGGCGCGCTGGGACAGCCGGGCCGATGCGCCGGCCGAGGGCTCGCCGCAGGGGCCTGGCGTTCTGGAGCTCGACGGCCGGCTCACGCGCGCGGACGGCACGCGCGTGCACCGCTACCTGCCGCTCGCCGTGGGCGACCAGGCGCGCCACTACGTGCGCGATGCCGTGCAGCGAGGGCGTGCCAGCAGCGTGCAGTTCAGGGTGCGTGGCGACCTCGGACAATTTCCTTACAAGGATCCCAGGCTTGGCGAATTCCACATCGCTGCCGAGGTCGAGGACGTGCAGTACGCCTACGTTCCGACACGCCTGCAGGATGCCGACGAGCTGCCCTGGCCGGCGCTGGCCGGCCTGGCCGGGCAGCTGGTGTTCGACCGCAACGGCATGCAGGTGCGCAATGCACGCGGCCAGCTGGCCGGTGCCGGGGGCTTCGTGGTGGCCAAGGCCGAGGCCGACATTCCCGACTTCGACCAGCCCGAGGTGGCGGTGCGCGCCGAGGGCCGCGGGCCGCTGGCGGGCATGCTGGCCGTCGTCGCCGCATCGCCGCTGGCACGGATGACCGAGGGCGCGCTGGCGCAGGCCCAGGGCAGCGGCGCGGCCGACCTCAAGCTGCAGCTGGCCCTGCCGCTGGACCGCCTGCAGGCCAGCCGTGTGCAGGGCGCCGTGGTGCTGGGTGGCAACGACATCGTGCTGCGGCCAGGCACGCCGACGCTGGCGCGTACGCGCGGCACGGTGGCCTTCAGCGACACCGGCTTCGCGCTGTCCGGCGTACAGACCACCGTGCTGGGCGGCGAGACCCGCCTGGACGGCGGCCTGCAGAGTGGTGCGCTGGCCGTGCGTGCCCAGGGAACGGCCACGGCCGAGGGCGTGCGCCAGAGCGGCCAGCTCGGCGCGCTGGCGCCGGTGGCCGAGCGCATGAGCGGCGGCGCCGCCTACACCGCGGCCCTCACGCGCGGAGGTGACGGTGCGCTGGCCTTCACCCTCGACAGCCCGCTGCAGGGCCTGGCGCTGGACCTGCCGGCGCCCCTGGCCAAGCCCGCCGAGACCGCCCTGCCGCTGCGGGTGACGCTGGCACCGCAGGCGCGCACGCAGGACCAGATCGCGTTGAGCCTGGGCACGGTGCTGCAGGCGCGCTTCGAGCGCGACACCGCCGCGGCCAGCCCGCGCGTGCTGCGCGGCAGCATCGGCCTGGGCCTGCCCCCCGGCGAGGCCGCCACATTGCCGGCGCAGGGCGTGGCCATCGATCTGCGGTTCGGCGCGGTCGCGCTCGACGCCTGGCTGGCGCTGGGCGACAGCGCCACGGCGGCGGGCACCGCGGCCGGCGCCGACGCCGGCTACATGCCCGACCGCTTCACGCTGCGTGCGGACGAACTGCGCTGGGGCAGTCGCGGCCTGCACCAGCTGCAGCTGGACGGCTCGCGCGAGGGGGGCACCTGGCGCGCCCGCATCGACGCGCGCGAACTGGCCGGCCAGCTCGAATACCGCCAGGGCGTGGCGGGCCAGCCCGGCAGCGTGCATGCGCGCCTGCAGCGCCTCGTGATCGCCGCCGGGGAGGAGGACGAGGTCACCACGCTGCTGGACGAGCAGCCTTCCAGCGTGCCGGCGCTGGATGTCGTGGTGGACGACTTCGAGCTGCGCGGCAGAAGGCTCGGCCGGCTGGAGGTGAACGCCGTGAACCAGGGGGCGGAATGGCAGCTGAACAAGCTGGCGCTGCGCCTGCCCGAGGCGCTGTTCGAGGCATCG
>CAJYRH010000472.1 GCA_913776795.1 uncultured Pseudorhodoferax sp.
CGCAGGAAGAAGCGGTTGGAGTTGTAGATGGCGCCGGGCCGCATCTGCGCGGGCGGCACCGCGCCCGGCATCACGAGTTCGTCGCCGGTGGAGAACAGCGCCACGCGCGGTCGGGGCGCGACCTGCAGCTCCGCCAGGCCGATGCTCGCCGCCATGCCCAGCGCAGCCGGCGTGAGCCGCGCGCCGCGCGCCAGCACCGTGGCGCCCAGTGCCACGTCCTCGCCGGCTCGGCGGATGGACTGGCCCGGCGTGGGCAGCGCGCGCACGCGGATGCTGCCGTCGTCCAGCGCCTCGCAGTCCTCCTGCATAACCACGGCATCGGCGCCCTCGGGCACGGGTGCGCCGGTGAAGATGCGCGCGGCCGTGCCGGCGGCCAGCGCCTGGCCCGTGCTGCCGGCCGGGATGCGCTGCGACACCGGCAGCACCGTGCCCGCGGCCGGCACATCGGCACAGCGCAGCGCGTAGCCGTCCATGGCGCTGTTGTCCAGAGGCGGCACCTGCAGGGCCGAGACCACGTCCGCCGCCAGCACGCGGCGGTCGGCGTCGAATGTGGAGACGCGCTGGCTGGCAGCCAGCGGCACGACGTAGCCCAGCAGCTGGGCCAAAGCTTCGTCCAGGGTCTTCGGCCTGGCGGCGGGGTGGTTCATGGGCGATCGTCGGTGCGGTGGGCGAACTGGCCGGCATTGTCGGCCAGCCAGCGGGCCAAAGCAGGAACGTCGTTGAGATCCAGCACCGGGCACAAGGGAGCGGGCTGCAGCGCGGCAGGCCCATCGGTCAGCACGGCGCGGACCTGCGGATCCACTGGGTAGCGCGCAGGCCGCTGGTCGCCGGTGCGGCGCAGTTCAAGCCGCGGCAGGTCTTCGTGCTTGAAGCCTTCGACGAGCACCCAGTCCACGTCCTGGCGCAGTTCGGCGATCAGGCTGCGCGCCGTCGGCGCCTGCTCGGCGGCGTACTCGCGCAGCAGCGCCAGGCGGCGGTCCGAAGCGATCACCACCTCCTTCGCACCGGCTTCACGGTGGCGCCAGCTGTCCTTGCCCGGCGTGTCGATGTCGAAGCCATGGTGGGCATGCTTGACGACCGACACCGTCTCGCCACGCGCCTTGAGCAACGGAATCAGGCGCTCGATCAGCGTGGTCTTGCCAGCGCCCGAGTAGCCGGCGAAACCGACCACGTTCATCGTTTGGCGCCGCCCGGCGGCCCGAAGGCGCGGGGGCGCCCCCCTGGAAGGCAGCGGCAGGCGAGGCGATGCGCGGAGGAGCTCAACGGCAGTGGTCGGCGATGTAGCGCTTGACGAATTCCGCGTCGGCCGGCACGCGCTGCACGCGGCGCGGCAGGTTCTCGATGCCTTCGAATCTGGCCGGCCGATCGGGCGCGCGCCCCAGGGCTTCGACGATCGTCTCGGCAAACTTGATCGGCAGTGCCGTCTCGAGGACCACCATGGGCACGCCGGCCGTCAGGTGCTCGCGCGCGACCTTGAGGCCGTCGGCCGTGTGCGTGTCGATCATCTGCCCGAAGCGCGCCCAGGTGTCTCGGATGGTCGCGAGGCGGTCGGCGTGCGTGCTCTTGCCGCTGGAAAAACCGAATCGCGTGGCGGCCTGCGCGAACAACGGGTCGGTCGACAGGTCGAAGCGGCCCGTGCGCGCGAGGCCCGCGCCGAACAGCTCGGCCGTGCGCGCGCCGTCTCGGCCCAGCAAGTCGAACACGAAGCGCTCGAAGTTCGATGCCTTGGAAATGTCCATCGACGGGCTGGAGGTCTCGTGCGTGTCGGCAGTGCCGCGCACGCGGTAGACACCGGTGCGAAAGAATTCGTCGAGGACGTCGTTCTCGTTCGTGGCGACGACCAGGCTGGCGATGGGCAGGCCCATCATGCGCGCGACATGGCCGGCGCAGACGTTGCCGAAGTTGCCGGACGGCACCGTGAAGCCCACCTGCCCGCCTTCGGCCTTCGTGGCCTGGAAGTAGCCGGCGAAGTAGTAGACCACCTGCGCCAGCAGCCGCGCCCAGTTGATCGAGTTGACGGTGCCGATGCGGTACTGGCGCTTGAAAGCGAGGTCGTTGGAGACGGCCTTGACGATGTCCTGGCAGTCGTCGAACACGCCATCCACGGCCAGGTTGTGGATGTTGGCGTCCTGCAGGCTGAACATCTGCGCCTGCTGGAAGGCACTCATGCGGCCGTGCGGCGAGGTCATGAAGACACGCACGCCCTTCTTGCCACACATGGCGTATTCGGCCGCGCTCCCAGTGTCGCCGCTGGTGGCGCCCAGGATATTGAGCTCCTCGCCGCGCCGGCCCAGTTCGTACTCGAACAGGTTGCCGAGCAGCTGCATGGCCATGTCCTTGAAGGCCAGCGTCGGGCCGTTGGACAGGGCTTCGAGGAACACGCCGTCCTCGAGCGGGCGCAGCGGCACGATGGCGTCGGTGCCGTACACCTCGCGCGTGTAGGTCCTGGTGCAAAGCGCCCGGAGGTCGGCAGCGGGAATGTCGTCGATGTACAGCGACAGGATCTCGAAGGCCAGCTCGGCATAGGGCAGCTGGCGCCAGCGCGCCAGAGTCTTCGT
>CAJYRH010000473.1 GCA_913776795.1 uncultured Pseudorhodoferax sp.
CGGGCAAGTCCTCCTTGGCATTCGATACGCTGTACGCCGAGGGCCAGCGCCGCTATGTGGAGAGTCTGTCCACCTATGCGCGCCAGTTCCTGCAGCTCATGGACAAGCCCGATGTGGATCTGATCGAGGGCTTGTCGCCTGCCATTTCGATCGAGCAGAAGGCCACCAGCCACAACCCGCGCTCGACGGTGGGCACCGTGACCGAGATCCATGACTACCTGCGCCTGCTGTTCGCGCGTGCCGGCACGCCCTACTGCCCGGACCACGGCTTGCCGTTGTCCGCCCAGACCGTCGCCCAGATGGTGGACACGGTGCTCGCACTGCCCGAGGGCACGCGGCTGATGGTGCTGGCGCCGATCGCGCGCGAGCGCAAGGGCGAGTTCACCGAGGTGTTTGCCGAGCTGCAGGCACAGGGCTATGTGCGTTTCCGCATCGACGGGCACGCATACGATTTCGACGACCTGCCCAAGCTCAAGAAGACTGAAAAGCACGACATCGACGTGGTCATCGACCGCATCAAGGTGCGAGGCGACGAGGACGGCGCAGGCGGCGGCCTGCGCCAGCGCCTGGCCGAAAGTTTCGAGGCCGCGCTGCGGCTGGCCGAGGGACGCGCCATCGCACTGGAGATGGACGCTGCACCGAACGCCGACGGCACGGCCGGCGAGCCGCGCGAGCACCTGTTCAATGCCAGGTTTTCCTGCCCGGTCTGCGGCTATTCGATCAGCGAGCTGGAGCCGCGGCTGTTCTCGTTCAACTCGCCAGTCGGCGCCTGTCCAAGCTGCGATGGCCTGGGTGCCCAGGAGTTCTTCGACCCCGTGCGGGTGGTCGGCTTTCCGACGCTCAGCCTGGCCAGCGGTGCAATCAAGGGATGGGACAGGCGCAACGGCTACTACTTCGCGCTGATCGAAAGCCTGGGCCGGCATTACCGGTTCAATCCCGAAGCGCCCTGGGAGGAATTGCCGGCCGACGTGCGTCAGGCGGTGCTGTACGGCTCGGGCGAAGAAGAGATCAAGTTCAGCTATGTCATGGAATCGGGCAACTTCCAGGGCAAGAAGCTGACGAAGAGGCATCCATTCGAGGGGGTGATCCCCAACATGCAGCGCCGCTACCGCGAGACCGATTCGTCCGTCGTGCGCGAAGATCTGGCCCGCTACCGCAGCGTGCAGCCCTGCCCGGAATGCCATGGCTCGCGCCTGCGCCGTGAGGCGCGCCACGTAAAGGTGGGCGAAGGCGAGCAGGCGAGGGCGGTCTACGAGATCAGCAGCGCAACGCTGCGCGAGAGCCAGGCCTACTTCGACGGCCTGCAGCTGCGAGGCTCCAAGGCGGACATTGCCGCCAAGGTGGTGCGCGAGATCGGGCTGCGCCTGAAATTCCTCAACGACGTCGGCCTGAACTACCTGAGCCTGGACCGCAGCGCCGAGACGCTGTCGGGCGGGGAGTCGCAGCGCATCCGCCTGGCCTCGCAGATCGGCTCTGGCTTGACCGGCGTGATGTACGTCCTGGACGAACCCAGCATCGGCCTGCACCAGCGCGACAACGACCGTTTGATCGGTACGCTGCAACACCTGCGCGACCTGGGCAACAGCGTTCTGGTGGTCGAGCACGACGAAGACATGATGGCCGCCGCCGACTACATCGTGGACATGGGGCCTGGGGCCGGCGTACACGGCGGGCGTGTCGTGGCCCAGGGGGACATCCAGGCCGTGAAGGCCAACCCCGGCTCGCTCACCGGCCGCTACCTGTCAGGGGATTTGCGCATCGCCGTGCCGGCGCGCCGCACGGCATGGCTGCCGGCGACCGGCGACGCGCCGCAGGGTGCGCTCCAGGCCATCGGCGTGCGCGGTGCGCGGGGCCACAACCTGAAGGGTGTGGACGTGGAGTTCCCCGTGGGGCTGTTCACCTGTGTGACCGGGGTATCGGGCTCAGGCAAGTCCACGCTGGTCAACGATACCCTGTATGCGGCCGCCGCGCGCCAGATCTACCGCGCGCATGAAGAGCCTGCACCGTACGACGAGATCGCCGGGCTGGAGCAGTTCGACAAGGTGATCAATGTCGACCAGTCGCCGATCGGCCGCACGCCCCGCAGCAACCCTGCCACGTACACCGGACTGTTCACCCCGATCCGCGAGTTGATGGCCGAAGTGCCAATGGCGCGCGAGCGGGGTTACGGTCCGGGGAGGTTTTCGTTCAACGTGGCAGGTGGGCGCTGCGAGGCATGCCAAGGCGACGGCGTCGTGAAGGTGGAGATGCACTTCCTGCCGGATGTCTATGTACCCTGTGACGTCTGTCATGGTCAGCGCTACAACCGCGAAACACTGGAAGTCGTCTACAAGGGCAAGAACATTGCGCAGATCCTGGATCTCACGGTAGAGGCTGCGTACGACTTCCTGCAGGCAGTGCCCGCCCTGGCGCGCAAGCTCAAGACCCTGCTGGATGTCGGCCTTTCCTACATCAAGCTTGGCCAGTCGGCGACCACGTTGTCGGGCGGGGAAGCGCAGCGCGTCAAACTGGCACTGGAGCTTTCCAAGCGCGACACCGGGCGCACTCTCTACATCCTCGACGAACCCACGACCGGCCTGCATTTCGCAGACATTGATCTTTTATTGCGTGTGCTCCACCAACTGCGGGATGCGGGCAATACCATCGTAGTGATTGAGCACAACCTGGATGTGATCAAAACTGCTGATTGGCTGGTCGACATGGGGCCGGAAGGAGGAGCCGGCGGCGGGCAGGTGCTGGCCGTGGGCACACCCGAGCAGATCGCCGCGCACCCGAGCAGCCACACGGCGCGCTATCTGCGCCGCTACCTGTCGGCCTGATTCAGCCTGGACGGTTCAGCTGGCGCTGGACAGCCTCGGCCAGGTTGCGCGCGGTGCGCCAGGTCCGCCACACCAGAAGGCCGCGCTTGACCCAACGCCCAAGGGATCGTGGTCGACGCAGCACTAGAAGCGCCCCGGCGGCACCTATGGCCCACGGATGCTGCTGAATGAAATTACGCGCGGCCTGCACCGTTTGGGCCGCGCGGTCTCCAAACTGCAGCAGTTGGGCCACTGGTGCGAACCGTGCCGGTACTTGCGAGCGCTGTGCGCTGATGCGCTCCTGCAGGCGGCCGCATTCGCGTTCGAGTTCAGCGAGGCTCTTGCCGCGGGGCATGCTGGGTCGCCTCCTTCAGCTGCCGCAGGTCTTCCTGCAGTTCTGCCAGGCTGGCAGCAAAAGGGTGGTCCTGCGCCGCCCGCCGATGTCGAACCTGATGCTGCAGCCAGTATGCTGTGACGGCGAACAGGACCAACAGGAACGTCAGGACGGTCACCCGCTGCTCCCACCAAAGCGCAAGGGCAAGCCCTACGGCCATGAGCAGCGACATGCACATACAGAACACAGCGAGAAGCGACTGCGCGAGCATCTGCAGCGCGCGGTGCTTCTCAATCTGGATCTCGTTACCGATCAACTGCAGCCGTGTCTGCCCAACTTCGAGCAGTGTCGACAGCATGCGGCGAATGGCGCCGACCGGACCAGCACCTGGCGCCGCTCTTCGCGGTCCGCTAGCCATGCCAGGTCTCGTTTGCTTGTCGCGTATCGGTCAACGCCGGCCGAGGGCCAGGCCCAGCACCACGCCGACTGCAGCGGCGACGCCAATGGCTGTCCACGGCGACTCGTGGACGTACTCGTCGGTGGCACGCGCCGCTGCCCTGGTCTTGGCCAACAGG
>CAJYRH010000474.1 GCA_913776795.1 uncultured Pseudorhodoferax sp.
GGATTTTTCGCCCGCCGTCGTGGCTGAAGAATCGTCGACGCACGACGTCGACCTCGGCTATGAAGCCGCCCTGCCCGGCCTGCAGGCGCTGTACGCCGATGCGGCCGAAGCCCGCCCGCGCATCGCGGAACCCGGCGACCACTGACCGCACCCGGCCGCACCACGCGGCCGCCACAGCACAGCTTTTCAAGCGCACCGCCCTGGTGCGCATGAGATTCGGCATGGCGCTTGCGATGCAGTCTCCGTCACATCTGGAGACTTGCCGCATGCATCGCCGCCCCCTCATCGCCGCCGCTGGCGCCTTGCTGTTCGCCGCCGCCCTGCCTGCCGCCGCGCAAACCGCGCTGGACGAAGTGATGGCCAAGAAGGTCATCACCATCGCCATCCCCACCGATTTCCCGCCCTACGGCTTCGTCGGCACCGACCTGAAGCCCCAGGGCCTGGACGTGGACATGGCCAACTACATCGGCGCCAAGCTGGGCGTGAAGGTGGAGCTGGTGCCGGTGACCAGCGCCAACCGCATTCCGTACCTGCAAACGCGTAAGGCCGATCTTGTGATCTCCACGCTGGGCAAGAACCCCGAGCGCGAGAAAGTCATCGACTTCAGCTCGGCGTACTCGCCCTTCTTCCAGGCGGTGTTCGCGCCCAAGACGGCCACCATCAAGGGCGCGGCCGATCTGGCCGGCAAGACCGTGGGCGTGACCCGCGGTGCGATGGAAGACATGGAGCTGAGCAAGATCGCCCCGTCGTCGGCCGACGTCAAGCGCTTCGAGGACAACAACGCCACCGTGGCGGCCTTTGTCTCGGGCCAGGTGCAGGCGATTGCCACCGGCGCCTCGGTGGCTGGCAACATGATGGCGCGCAACCCCAACCTGGGCGCCGAGTACAAGTTCGTGCTGAAGGATTCGCCCAACTTCATCGGCATCGCCAAGGGCGAAGACAAGCTGCGCGCCAAGGTCAACGAGATCATCGCGGCGGCCAAGGCGGCCGGCGACCTCGACAACATGGCCAAGCGCTGGCTGGGCCGACCGGCCGGCGACCTGCCGCTGTGATGCCGGCTTGACCCACGCGGGCGCGTCATCCACACGCGCCACAATGGTCCGATGATCGAGCCCGACCTCCCGTCCCCCGCCGAGTTCACCGACGCCGACGCGGCCTTCGCGCATGCCAAGGCCTTGTACGACGCCGCCATCGCCCACCTGCGCCAGCACCTGAACGCGTTCCTGGCCGGCGAGCTGCCGGCCTCCCGCGTGCGCGCCTGCTACCCGTTCGTGCGGGTGGAGGTGGACACGGTGCGCCGGGCCGATTCACGGCTGTCGTACGGCTTCGTCTCAGGGCCCGGCGTCTTTGAAACCACCCTCACCCGGCCCGAGCTGTTCGCCGAGTACTACCGCGAGCAGTTCCACCTGCTGATCCGCAACCACGGCGTGCCGCTGACGGTGGGCGTGAGCACGCAGCCGATACCGGTGCACTTCTCGTTCGCCGAGCACGACCACGTGGAGGGCACTTTGTCGCCCCAGCGCCGGCTGCTGATGCGCGACCTGTTCGACCTGCCCAACCTCACGTCGATGGACGACGGCATCGCCAACGGCACGCACGAAGCCGCCTTCGGCGAGGCACAACCGCTGGCCCTGTTCACCGCGCCGCGGGTGGACTATTCGTTGCACCGGCTGCGCCACTACACCGGCACCGCGCCCGAGCATTTCCAGAACTTCGTGCTCTTCACCAACTACCAGTTCTACATCGACGAGTTCGTGCGGCTGGGGCATGAGGTGATGGCCGCGGCGATGGGCGACGGCGACGCGGGCGAGGCCGGCGGCGGCTACACCCACTTCGTGGAGCCGGGCAATGTGATCACCCGCCGCGCGGGCACCGCCCACCAGTCCGGCGACGAGCTGGGCGCCGTGCCGCCGCGGCTGCCGCAGATGCCGGCCTACCACCTGATCCGGCCCGACCACACCGGCATCACCATGGTCAACATCGGCGTGGGCCCGGCCAACGCCAAGAACATCACCGACCACATCGCCGTGCTGCGCCCGCACGCCTGGCTCATGCTGGGCCACTGCGCGGGCCTGCGCAACACCCAGCAGCTGGGCGACTACGTGCTGGCCCACGGCTACGTGCGCGAGGACCACGTGCTGGACGAGGAACTGCCGCTGTGGGTGCCGATCCCGGCGCTGGCCGAGATCCAGCTGGCACTGGAGCAGGCCGTGCGCGACGTGACCAAACTCGAAGGGCCGGAGCTCAAGGGCGTGCTGCGCACCGGCACCGTGGCCAGCACCGACAACCGCAACTGGGAGCTGCTGCCCGACAACAAGGCGCAGCTGCGCTTCAGCCAGAGCCGCGCCGTGGCGCTGGACATGGAGAGCGCCACCATCGCGGCCAACGGGTTCCGCTTCCGCGTGCCCTACGGCACCTTGCTGTGCGTCTCCGACAAGCCGCTGCACGGCGAGATCAAGCTGCCCGGCATGGCCAACCACTTCTACCGCGAGCGCGTGGACCAGCACCTGCGCATCGGCATCCGCGCGGCCGAACTCCTGCGCGCACAGGGCATCGACCAGCTGCACAGCCGCAAGCTGCGCAGCTTCGCGGAAGTGGCCTTCCAGTAAGCCCACGCAGCCTGTGTCCGTGCAGCTCGATGCACTGTCCCTGATGACGGTGGCGATGGTCAACCTGGTAAGCATCGCCCTGACGCTGCCGCTCATCATGGGCCGCAGCCTCACCCCGGCCGCGCGTGCGGCCCAGCGCGCACTGCTGCTGCTGACGGCAGGCTGGTCGGCGCTGGTGGCGTCGGAATACCTGGTCTCGTCCTATGTCCTGTCGGTTCTGGCCATGGCCGGGCTGTCCGCCAGCCTGGTCATGCTGCACCGGGCGCTGGCCGGCTGGCTGGGGCCGCGCCCTGGTGCGCTGGCCTTGAAAGTGCTGGCTATCGCGATGCCTGTCGGCTATGCCCTGTCGTTCGGCCACTACCCGCTGCGCGTCGGGTGGTCCAACTTCCTGCTCGCCGCCATGCTGGTACTGCTGGCGCGCGCCACACTGGTCGCGCACCGCTACGCCGGGCGACATTGGCGGCTGCTGCTGCTGGGCTGCTTCGCCAGCATGGCGGCCATGACCGGCGCACGCGGCGTGCTGGGAGCGTTTTTCACATCGGCCTACCCCGCCTTCCTGTCGCCCAACCCCGTCAACCTCGCAGCGGCCGTGGCCGTCAACATGGCCGTCGTGCTGGGCACGGTTGCACTCCTGGTGGCCTGGCGCGACGAGGCCGACGACCGGCTCCGCACCATGGCCAACACCGACAGCCTGACCGGCCTGCCCAA
>CAJYRH010000475.1 GCA_913776795.1 uncultured Pseudorhodoferax sp.
CCCTTGAGCTTGTCCATCCCGCCTTCCTTCTTGGCGATGTGCTGCACCAGGATGTCCGCCGCCGTCCAGTAGCTGCCCATGAGCGGGAAGTTCCACTTGAACACGCCGCCGTCCTGCGACGCGGCTAGGCCGTAGCCCAGCGTGATCAGCGGCACCTTGTCGGCCGGCACCTTGTCGGTCAGCGCGAAGGTGATGCCGGTGGCCTGCGGATCGAACACGGCCACGCCGGGGCTGCCCTTGAGGCGCTCATAGCATTCCACGCCCTTGTCGGTGGCATAGCCCGTCTCGCACTCCTCGTACGCGATCTTCACGCCGTTGATGCCACCCTGGGCATTGACCAGCTTGATGTAGTCCTGCTTGCCGTTGGCCCAGGGCGTGCCGTTGGGCGCGTACGGGCCCGTGCGGTAAACCAGCAGCGGGAAGAACTGCTCCTTGGCCTGCGCCAGGGCCTGGCCGGCCGTACCTGCCAGGGCAGCGAAGGCCGCTGCGGCCAGGACGATGGATTTCAGCTTCATGGTTGTCTCCTTCTGGTTGGGCATGAACGACGGGAACTCAATGTGGGAAGGGCCAAAGTCGCAGCTTCTCTTTGAACGTGGACCACAGCCTTGCAAGGCCATGTGGTTCCACGATCAGGAAGAACACGATCAGCGCGCCGAAGATCATGAATTCGAGGTGCGAGGCCAGCGCCGTCGACATCGACACGCCGAACCAGCCGGGCAGCTGGTTCAGGAAGATGGGCAGCAGCACGATGAAGGCCGCGCCGAAGAAGCTGCCCATGATCGAGCCGAGCCCGCCGATGATCACCATGAACAGCAGCTGGAAGGAGCGGTCGATGCTGAAGGCCGCCGGCTCCCAGGCACCCAGGTGCACGAAGCCCCACAGCGCCCCGGCCACGCCCACGATGAAGCTGCTGACCGCGAAGGCCGTGAGCTTGGCATAGACAGGCCGGATGTCGATGACGGCGGCGGCCACGTCCATGTCGCGCATGGCCATCCATTCGCGACCGATGCTGCTGCGCGTGAGGTTCTTGGCCAGCAGCGCGAACACGCTGACGAAGGCCAGGCACAGCAGGTACTTCTGCGCCGGCGTCTCCACCGGCAGGCCGAAGACGTTGAGCCCCGCCACGCTCACCGAGCCCGAGGCCGAGTTGTTGGTGAACCACTGGATGCGCAGGAAGGCCCAGTCGGTGAAGAACTGCGCGGCCAGCGTCGCCACCGCCAGGTACAGGCCCTTGATGCGCAGGCTGGGAATGCCGAAGAGCACGCCCACGCCGGTGGCGCACAGCCCGCCCAGCAGCAGCGAGGCGATCAGCGGCATGCCCTCGATGCGCACATGGAAGTTGTAGGCCGCATACGCACCCACCGCCATGAAGGCGCCGGTGCCCAGCGAGATCTGCCCGCAGTAGCCCACCAGGATGTTCAGCCCCAGCGCGGCCAGCGAGAGGATGAGGAAGGGCGTGAGGATAGCGCGCAGCCAGTATTCCGACGCCAGCGTCGGCACCGCGGCGAAGGCCAGCACCAGTAGCGCGAGGATGGCGACGCGGTCCTGCAGGATCGGGAAGATCTGCTGGTCCGCTCGGTAGCTCGACTTGAACTGTCCGTTCTCTCTGTACAGCATGACGGTCCTTCAGACGCGGTCGATGATCTTTTCGCCGAACAGGCCCTGGGGCCGCACGAGCAGGAAAACCAGCGCGAGCACATAGGCGAACCAGATCTCGATGCCGCCGCCCAGCATCGGGCCGAGGTAGATCTCCGACAGCTTCTCGCCGACGCCGATCAGCAGGCCGCCGATGATGGCGCCGGGGACCGAGGTGAGGCCACCAAGGATCACCACCGGCAGCGCCTTGAGCGCCACCAGCGACAGCGAGAACTGCACGCCCAGCTTCGATCCCCAGATGATCCCGGCCACCAGCGCCGCGAAGCCGGCGACCGACCACACGATCACCCAGATGCGGTTGAGCGGGATGCCGATGGACTGCGCCGCCTGGTGGTCGTCGGCCACCGCACGCAGTGCGCGGCCGGTGGAGGTCTTCTGGAAGAACAGGCTCAGTGCCAGCACCAGGGCCGCCGCCACCAATGCGGCGATGAGGTCTTCCTTGCTGACCAGAAGGCCGCCTTCGAAGGTGCCCTCGAACAGCATCATCGGGTCCTTGGGCATGCCGACATCGATCTTGTAGATGTCGTTGCCGAACAGCGTCTGGCCCAGGCCGTCGAGGAAGTAGGTGATGCCCAGCGTGGCCATGAGCAGCGTGATGTGCTCCTGGTTGACCAGCTTCGACAGCGCCAGCCGCTCGATCAGCCAGGCCACGATCACCATCACGCCCATGGCCGCGATGAAGGCCAGCAGGTTGGCCAGCAGCAGGCTGTCGAAGCCCAGCAGCTTGGGAAACCATTCCGCGAAGCGCGCCATGGCCAGCGCCGCGAACAGCACCATGGCGCCCTGCGCGAAGTTGAAGACGCCGCTGGCCTTGTAGATGAGCACGAAGCCCAGCGCGATCAGCGAATACAGCATGCCCACCATGAGGCCGCCGAAAAGGGTTTCGAGAAAAAAGCCCATGTCAGTGCTCCGCACCCAGGTAGGCCCGGATCACCTCCGGGTTGTTGCGCACCTCGTCGGGCGTGCCGTCCCCGATCTTCTTGCCGTAGTCCAGCACCACGACGCGGTCGCTGATGTCCATCACCACGCCCATGTCGTGCTCGATCAGCACGATGGTGGTGCCGAACTCGTCGTTCACGTCCAGGATGAAGCGGCTCATGTCCTGCTTCTCCTCCACGTTCATGCCGGCCATGGGCTCGTCCAGCAACAGCACCTGCGGCTCCATCGCCAGGGCGCGGCCCAGGTCCACGCGCTTCTGCAGGCCGTAGGGCAGCCGCCCCACCGGCGTCTTGCGCCAGGCCTGGATCTCGAGGAAGTCGATGATGCGTTCGACGAACTCGCGGTGGCGGATCTCCTCGCGCTCGGCCGGGCCCAGGCGGAAGGCCTGCGCCAGCAGGCCGCACTTCATCTTGAGGTTGCGGCCCGTCATGATGTTGT